>NZ_JANQDF010000087.1:0-13722 GCF_029891675.1 Anabaenopsis tanganyikae CS-531 | reverse complement strand
TAACTCAAGGTCAACCTTGGTTAGTCAATGCTTTGGCTAAGGAAGTTACAGAATATTTAGCAGAAGATACCAATATCCCCATCACAGTAGACTTAATTAATCAAGCCAAAGATATCTTAATTCAAAGACAAGACACCCACTTAGATAGTTTAGCCGAGCGACTGCGAGAAGATAGGGTTAAGGCGATTATTCAACCCATGTTAGGTGGGGAAGAATTAGGCAATGTTCCTGATGATGATTTACGCTATGTGTTAGATTTAGGTTTATGTAACCGGGATAGAGGTGGTGGAATTGAAATTGCTAATCCTATCTATAAAGAGGTATTTCCGAAAACTTTAGCGAATGTGACAATTGCTTCTTTAACATCTGTTCAACCCACCTGGTTAACACCTACTGGTAAACTCGATGCAATAGCATTGTTAGAGTCATTTTTAGACTTTTGGCGACAACACGGGGAACCATTATTTAGAAGCACCCCTTACCCAGAAATAGCCCCCCACTTAGTATTAATGGCATTTTTACACCGTGTCGTTAATGGTGGTGGTAGCTTAGAACGGGAATACGCTATAGGTTCCGGGAGGATGGATATATGTTTAAGGTATGGGGATGTGGTCTTAGGGATGGAATTAAAAGTATGGAAACAGGGTAAACCGGACCCTTTGCAGCAAGGATTGATACAGTTAGATAAGTATTTATCAGGACTCAATCTAGATAGAGGATGGTTAGTAATATTTGACCGTCGCCCCGATTTACCGCCTATCAGCGATCGCACCACCACGGAAATAACCCAGAGTCCTCAAGGGAGAAATATTACAGTAATTAGGGGATAGCTGGGTAATCTATCCCAGTCAACCGTCAACAGTCAACCGTCAACAGTCAACCGTCAACCGTCAACAGTTTTTCTATAAAGTGTAGGTGAAGTCATTTACCAACATTCCGGGAACTAGACTACCTCCTAATTGACGACTCTCATAAGTTCCCACATCGGGGATGAACTCTTGAAAGTTGGTGAACTCTACAAGATTATCTCCCCAAAAACGATAGAGACTTTCATCAAAGCGTAAATTTTCAATGGGGGCGATGATTTCCCCCTGTTCTACCCAAAAACAAGCATAACGAGTCATCCCGGTAATTCTCCCGGTGGGGCGATCGCTCCAGTTGAGGTAATGTAGATTAGATATATATAGTCCTGTATCTAAACTCCTAAGAATCTCGTCAACGCCTAAATTACCCGGACTGATGTGGGGCGATCGCAAAGTTTCGGAGCTATTAGCACCATTGGCGACTTTACCATATTCCTTAGCGGTGCGAGAATTAACTAGAGTATTAACCAAAACCCCCTGTGTAATTATGGGTAACTCAGGAGCTACCATTTCTCCTAATTGATTAAATCGGGGTACAAACCCCTGTTGAAAGTTTTCTGTTAAACTAAACTTAGGGGATAGTTGTTTTTCTTGGCGTGATAGCATAGCCAAAGCACTGTTTCCCTGTTGTAAATCAGCCTCACTCACCGCTGACCAGGAAAGCATATCTAATAAATCTGCTACTGCTGCGGGAGCAAAATAAGTTTTATACCGTCCTGGTGCTAATTGTTTAGCTGGACGGGAAAGTAATTCTAGTTGGGTTTTAGCTGCGCTCATCTTGGCGATGTAAGCGCTGTCATCCCAATGACTACCAGCAAGGATGACTTTAACTGCTTGTCCACAGGTATCAAATAGGGAATAATCTAAGGTAAAGGTATCAGTGGTAAACCAGTGTTTTTGACCTTGAGAATCAGCATAGGCTTTAATCACTAACCCTCCGGCATAAAGACCAGTAAAGTCTAAATCCCCCACCTGGGCTAATATAGTTGTAACTACGGATGCTTGTGGTAATAATTGCCCAGAATTGACTTCGCGACTAATATTATTGCCTGATGGTAACACTAAATAGGGGTCAAGGGGTAAAACTGGCAATTCTTCCCGCAGTTCGAGCAATGCTGTGTGTGCTGCGAGGGAGTCTATTTCCCTGTTTCCTGTCAAGGGAAAACAGCGAAAGCTGCGGCGCTGATTTTCCATTAAAGTTAATTCTATGGAACCGTCAGCAACTACACCTGTTTGTCTCACCTTCCCATGGTTAAAACGAGTAAATTGGCTGTGTTCGCTGCTGAGTCTGAGGGTAAATTCTTCCGTGACTGTTTTTTCTATGAGTAGTGTTTCTATAAGTTGATTGAAACTGTTTTCTAAAGTCATGGGGTGTTTTTGAGGGGGAATTTCTGGGGATAGTTAGGGATGAGTGGGGTTTAATATAGTAAAAGTTGCAGGATGCTTGTGGGTGGGGTAAGCAGTTGTTTAACCACCCCCAAAAACCTCCACATTAGCAAACACACACAGGGGTGAACCATGTCCTACCCAAATGGCTTGATTAGGTTCACCTTTACCACACATGGCGGTACCATACATTTCCCAGGTGTCGGCATTGCCTATGTGGGTGAGACTGTGCCAAAATTCGGGGGTGGTGGCTCTATAGTTGGGGTTGCGTAGGGTTTTAGTAAGTTGACCGTTTTCAATTAGTTTGGCATATTCACAACCAAATTGGAATTTATAACGGCGATCGTCTATTGACCAGGAGCGATTGGATTCCATGTAAATTCCCTGTTCTATACCGCTGATGATTTCTGCTGTGGTTTGGTTCCCTGGTTCTAGGTTTAAGTTAGCCATGCGGTCTATGGGGGGACGGTTCCAGGAACAAGCACGAGCGCAAGCTACACCGGGTATATTGGCTCTAGCTTGGCTTTCTAAGCTACCTAGTCCCCTTTGTAGTACGCCTTGTTTAATTACATATTCTTTTGTGGCTACTGCGCCTGTATCATCAAATCCGTAGCTAGCAAATTCCCCGGGTACGGTGGGGTCAAAGGTGATGTTCATTAGGGGTGAACCGTATTCTAGGTTACCAAAGTCACTGGGTTTGACAAAGCTCCCCCCGGCGTAGTTGCGTTCGTCTCCTAAAATGCGGTCAATTTCTAGGGGATGTCCGACGCTTTCGTGAATTTGCAGCATCATTTGGTCAGGTGCTAAAAGTAGGTTGGTGCGGGTGTTGGGACATTCTGTAGCGGTTAGCAGTTCTACTGCTTGCTCGCCAATTTGCTGCACTCGCTGCCATAATTGCTCTTGTTTTAATAGCTCCCATCCGCCTTGATAGCAGTGTGCTTGCCAACCATTGTTACTGCGTTGTTGGACTATTGTACCATCTTGGGCGATCGCCCCATAATGGGTTCCTAGGGAGACAATTTTTTGATATACTTGGGAACCGTTGCTGCTGACAAACCAAGTTTCTCTTTCGGTGGTGGTGGCGCTGGCTGAGGTTTGAACAATTTTGTCATTAACTTTTAACCCCTGACATATACGCACCAAGAAATTATTGATTTCTCCAGGACACAAACTATTTAAGGGTTCCAGGTAGGGTGAGTTATATTCCCCCACTACTTTAGGGCGTTGATTGGCGTTAAAGGGATATATCCACCATTTGCTTGCTGCTAGTGCTTGTTGATATGCTGTATGGGCTGCTGCTTGTAGTGATGGTAATTCTAGGGAGGTTGTGGCTGCATAACCTAGACAGCCATTAACTAAAACTTCTAGCATAGCTCCCATGGTGGAAGTTTTACCGTTGATTTGGGGTAACCCATCCCGCACATGACGGGTGGATGCGTTTGTCTTGACGGTTCTAATTCCAATCCAATCAGCTGCAATGTTCAGATTAGCGATCGCTTGTGTAAGTTCAGACCACATATTGATAGGAAATTATGAATAGGTTAATTAGTAATTAATTATTTATACTATAAAATTACAATGGCTAAACCCCAAACTCCCGCACCAAACTATACAGCTGCGGGAATAGGTTGATTTTTAATGGCCATTTTGGCTGTCATCGGCAACAAATGCAGTGCTGACTTTGCCAGTGGTATCAAATATATAAGAAGGTCTCCACAAGTTGGGTAGTCTGCGTAGCTCTGGAAATTCCCGGCGGAGAATTCTGCAAGAACGACCTTGAAAGGCTTTTACTACTTGAGCAATAGAGTGATGGTGGTCATACTCCACTTGTAAATAAACTTGATCTGGCGCGATTTCTAGAGCTTTAATCATCCATTTTTTATCATCAGCAACAGTCTGAAATACTTTGATACACTGTTGCTTAAGAAGTGCGCTCTCGGCAAATATTCTTTCATGTCCGTAGGTCATCCAGATCAAGTGAACACTGACTAAACCAATGGCATCACTGTAATGATTGTATAGAGGTTGCATTGAGATGTCTATTCTTTTTCGGCAAGGAAAATGGTATCATATTTACACTATGCCTAAGGTATAACTTAACAAAAACCTCACATTGTCTATAGCATTTCCCATGCTCGTGAGGTACAATTTTTTTAGTTTGAGGGAACAGGGAACAGGGAACAGGGAATAGGGAATAGGGAACAGGGAATAGGGAACAGGGAATAGGGAACAGGGAATAGGGAATAGGGAATAGGTGTGTACTTCATGAGCCTGAAAAAGGCTATATATCAAGGTGAAATCTAAAATTTCCATTAACTTTCCGCCGTGGGAGAGACAGCATCGGATGTAATACTTGTCTGTGAATTTGATTGATTATCTGAAGTTACAGATGAGTTGCAAACAGCAGATTTTTGTTCACTTAATAACTTCGGCTGTAAATAAAGATTTTCTACCAGTACACCTACACCCGCTACCCAAGGGGGGACAATTACAGCGCCAATAATTCCTAAAACTTGCGTTCCTCCCAGTACAGCTAAAAGTTGATATAAAGGACCCACTCGCACAGAAGAACCCACTAGTAGGGGGTCAAGGACATAAGTTTCTACGTTTTGAATAATCACAAATAACAGTAATACCCACAGAAAAGTTAAACCACTTTGGGGAATGGCGACAATTAAAGCCGGAATTGCTCCTAACACTGGACCGATAAAGGGAATTAAGTTAGTAAAACCCGCAATTACACCGAGAGCTAAGGCAAATTCTGATAGTCCTAAAATCCTCAATCCCACGGTAATCACAACACCGAGAATGGCTGAAACTAAGACTCTTCCTTGAATATATCCTCCCATGCGGCGAGCAATCGGGATAACTTGCGCCCTTAGACGTTCGTCCCAAGGTTGGGGAAACAGACTCACCAGACCTTGAATTAAGTTTTTACTTCCAGCTACCATATAGGCGGAGATGACCAGGGACAAAATTAGATTTACTACCCCCCCAATAAAGCCACGAGTAAAGCCAAAGGAACGTACAAGTAGCTGTTGACTCGAACGCAGTAACCAGTTAGCTACTGACTGGAGGTCAAAAAATTCTTCCACTGACTCTATTTGAGTAATTCCCAGTCGCAGGGCGAGATTTTCCGCAGCATTCCACAAGTTATCTAAATACATCGGTAGTTTACTAGCTAGTCGCTGAATCTGTTCCGAAACCGATGGACCAATGATTAAGCCTGCGCCAATTAATCCAGAAATTAAGCTAACATAGACGATAATTACCCCTAGCCAACGCTTAAGATGTATTTTTTCCGCGGCGTTGACTAAGGGGGCGATCGCAGAAGCTAAGACTACGGAAATCATTAAAATTACTAATAAGCTCCGTAATTGCCACAGGAGGACGACGACGAAAAAGGTGGCAACAATGAGGAAAAGGTCAGATAAGGAAATAGACTTACGCTGTTCAGACATATTTGATTATGTAGTCATTAGTCATGAAAAAATTCCATAGATGGCGGTGGAATTTTGTGATCATCATCGGTAATAATGGGGTAAAACAGCTGCCATGACTGTTGTGTATTCCCATGCTAGTACGTCAGGGGAGAAATCTACCATTTTTTCCTACCTAGGCACTTCTGAGGAATTAACATGATTTTTTGATATTTGATTACATCTTTATGGAAACATTAGTTACTCCCGAATTGACAAAAATGGATGCACCAAAGCAAGGAATCCCAGTGACAATTATTACTGGTTTTCTTGGTAGTGGCAAGACGACTTTATTAAATCATATTCTCGGTAATCAACAGGGTTTAAAAACTGCGGTTTTAGTCAATGAATTTGGGGAAATCGCTATTGATAATGAGTTGATTGTCTCTACGGAAGAGAATATGATTGCCCTGAGCAATGGTTGTATTTGCTGTACTATTAATAATGATTTGGTAGATGCGGTTTACCAAGTTTTAGAACGCCAAGATAATTTAGATTATTTGGTGGTGGAAACCACGGGACTAGCTGACCCGTTACCAGTTGCTTTAACTTTTCTGGGTACGGAGTTACGAGATTTAACCCGTCTGGACTCAATTATTACGGTGGTAGATGCAGCTAACTACAGCTTGGATTTATTTAACGCTGAGGCGGCATATAGTCAAATTGCCTATGGTGATATCATTATCCTGAATAAAGCCGATTTAGTTGATGAGGCGGCTTTGAGGGATTTGGAACGGAAAATTAATGATGTTAAAGAAGGTGCGAGAATTATCCGCACGGTGCGATCGCAAGTTCCCCTAGGTTTAATTCTCAGTGTGGGTTTGTTTACCTCTGACAAGTATTTTCAGGAAGTGGATGACCATGACCACTCAAACTGTGACCACGACCATGATCACCATCACCATTCCCACCATTTAGAAAATGACGGTTTCAGTTCTGTTTCTTTCCAAACTGACCAGGCTTTTAGTATTAGAAAATTTCAGTATTTCCTAGATAACCAATTACCGACAAATATTTTCCGAGCTAAAGGAATTATCTGGTTTGAAGAAAGTCCTAACCGTCATATTTTCCACCTTTGTGGTAAACGCTTTACTTTAAATGATGATGAATGGAAAGGTACACCGAAAACCCAGTTAGTGCTAATTGGTCAAAATTTGGATGGGGAAGCTCTGATTTCTCAGTTAGAAAACTGCATTTCTGAACAGGAGAAATAAGAAGCAGATCACAGGGGTGGGTTTTCGGTGCTTTTTTACCTTGGTCTTCCTAGTGTGGTGACATATATCACCGCTTCATCTGCGGGAATGCCTAAAATCTCATTAACTTGGTCGTCAAAGAAGCCACCGATACCACTAACGCCTACACTCAAATGGGTAGCGGCTAAATTTAGTCTTTGTCCTAAATGTCCAGCATCCATGTGTAAATAACGGTAAACGCGATCGCCATATTGAGCGATCGCGGATTTAAGATCAGCCGTATGGAACAGGACTACCGCAGCATCCCGGCCTAAATCTTGTCCCAAGCAGAGAAAGTGTAACTCTCGGCGAAAGTTTTTGAAGCGAATTTGTCGTAATTCTTGGGCTTTGGGGGCGTAATAATAACAACCAGACTCTAAACCATTCACCCCACTAACGGCAATAAATGTTTCAATGAGGTTGGGGTCAAAGTAATCGGGAGAACTATCTAAACCTTGGTGGAGGTAATTTTGGGGTTGATAGGTGAAATCAAGTAAACTTTTGAGTTCATCCAAGGTTAAATCATCACCACTGTAGGCCCGGGTAGAACGTCGCTTATACATGGTTGTTTCTAAACCTGACAGCTTTGCTCCCCAATTAATGGGAGTAGTAGCGGTGGTAACTTTCAGACAGAAAGGAAAATTGTATTTATCTTCTAAAAGATTCTCTGACTTAGGGGAGGGTAAATAAGTCTGATGAGTTGCATCTGGGGTAATTTGGGTGCGAGAGTGAAAATATTTGAGTAATTCACCATCGGGGATGGGGGGATAATTGGTTTCACTGGTGGAGGGTAAAGCTGTACATCCCGGTGGTAAATTTTCTTCAATATCTAATAAATCTGCCAAGGCTAGAATAGCTAAGGCTCCCTCTTGTTCGGAGTCAATATACAATAGGTCATTGACTGCTTCATCCACAAAGCCACCAATTAAGTGGGGGCGATAGTCATTCATGGCTGCTGCTAGCTCAATATTGCCCAGCAAGTGGCCTGTATCTAAAAAAATGCGGCGGTAGGCTCTATCCTCATATCGCCAAGCTGAACGATAAAAAACCCCGGTGATGATTATTGCTAATTGGGTATTTTCTATGGCTGGATGGTCAAAACAAGCTGACTGTAAAGCTGTCCAGACATCACTTTCCCAATAATGCATCAGAGAGTGATCCCGACATTGGTAGTTATATAATCCCGGTGGTAATAACCCCGTCCCACGGGAAACTAGATAAACTTCCGCCGGATATAATCCCCCCGCACTGGGAGCGGCTCGTAAGTATACTGCACTACCCATGGAAGGCATTCTGGCTGTGAGTCCATAACTGCGAAACAGTAACCGCGAAAGTCTCCGCCACCACTGAGCATCGGGGTTATCAGCCAATGTCTGTGCTGTTTCTTGAATATAGGGCTTGAGGTCGAAGGTGGTACCAATTTTGTATTCTTTAAAGGGTACTGGTTGTTTAGCCCAGTCTAATCCTTGAGATTTAGAGGCTAGGGTTTCAGGATCGTATTTAGTCCGTTCGTGGTAGTGTTGAGCAATGGATTCGCGTAGTTCTGGCATATTAATTTCAATGCTCTTGGCTGGTTTATTTTGATCTTGGCATTCATCAGCCCGATTGTTTCGTGTTAATTCGTACAAAGTTTCAAGTTACCTTAGGTTTTAACCTGTCTAGCGCTTATATAATAAGACTAATGTCTCTACAGTTTATTTCTCTTCCCCGTTCCACACCTCAACCACCGACTGGTTTAATTGTCTGTTTACATGGTTGGGGTGCTAATGCTGAAGATCTAGCATCTTTAGCACCATTTTTTAAGTTACCTGATTACCAGTTTGTGTTTCCTAATGCACCGTTTCCTTTTGCCAATTCTTCTACTGGGAGGGCTTGGTATGACCTGAGAATGGAAAATATGTATGCAGGTTTACCCGAAAGTCGGGAATTATTAAGGGGTTGGTTGCAATGTTTGGAGAGTATTACTGGTGTACCTTTGTCCCAGACTATTTTGTGTGGTTTTTCTCAGGGAGGGGCTATGACTTTGGATCTGGGGTTAAAATTGTCTCTAGGGGGGTTAGTGGTGATGAGTGGATATTTACATCCTGATTTGGTAACCACGACTAAAGCTGATTTGACCCCATGTTTAATTATGCATGGTAGGTATGATCAGGTTGTGCCACTGGCGGCCGCTGTCAAAGCACGGGAGTTTATGGAGTCCCTGGGGGTGGGGGTGCAGTACCATGAGTTTGATGTGGGTCATGAAATTCAGCCCCAGATGTTAGATGTGCTACGCAATTTTGTGGTTAATGTGATTGGGTAGTCTGGGGTACAATTTTTTTCCGCACTATGGTAAAAAAATTGGAATTTTTTCGGAAATATGGCCTCTCTAATGAGTAAGATAGATTGGGTGGCAGCGTCACAGCTAAAACTCAAGTCATGCTGGGTCTCCACGTTACGGAGGTTGTGGTAAGAATTCTGCATAAGGGAGGGGCAAGCATTGTGAAAACTTTAACCATTTCTCAGAAAAACATTTCTGCTATGACTACTACAGATGTGCAAGAGTTGGCTAATCGTCTGGAAGTAGATAATTACGGCAATGCCTTTGAGGGTTTAAATGATTGGCATCTGTTGCGTGCGATCGCCTTTCAGCGTCCTGAGTTGGTTGAACCCTATATCTACCTCTTGGATTTAGAAGCCTACGACGAAGCATAATGGTTTCATAATTAGGAGTTATGTAATAACTCCTAATTTTTGACCATGCTCTATCTCCAGTCCCAAACTCGAAACCGCAAAAAAAGGGTCATCATTGCTGTAGGTGGTGGGATCGCCGCCTACAAGGTCTGTGAATTGGTTTCCAGCTTGTTTAAAACTGGGGTGGAAGTCCGGGTAATTCTTACCCAAGCTGCACAACAATTTATCACCCCTTTAACTTTGGCTACCCTCTCTCGCCATTGTGCATACACAGATGATGATTTTTGGCAAGCAAATCACTCCCGACCTTTGCATATTGATTTGGGAGAATGGGCAGATTTGTTGGTAATTGCCCCTCTGACGGCTCATACTTTGGCTAAGTTGGCTTGTGGTCTGGCTGACAATTTACTCACAAATACTGTGCTGGCTTCTAGTTGTCCGGTGTTGTTAGCACCAGCCATGAATACCGATATGTGGGCACAGGTGGCGGTGCAGCGCAATTGGCAACAGTTATTGACAGATGCCAGGTATCATGGTATGTTTGTAGGGTCGGGTCTGTTGGCTTGCGATCGCATTGGTCAGGGGAGAATGGCAGAACCGCAGGAAATTTTAACTTATATCCAATCTCTGTTACATACTAGTGGTAAGCGAGATTTACAAGGGCAAAATGTCTTAATTAGTGCCGGGGGAACTAGAGAATATCTTGACCCGGTGCGGTTTATTGGTAATCCCTCCACAGGTAAAATGGGGCTAGCTTTAGCACAAGCAGCCATGCACCGAGGCGCAAAGGTCACGTTGGTACATGGCCCTGCTAGTTGGGAAGTACCCCTAGGAGTGGAAGCTATACCCGTGGTAAGTGCAGAGTCTATGGGTGCGGCGATGAAATCTCACCTACAGGATGCTAACATAATTATTATGTCCGCAGCGGTGGCAGATGTCAAGCCTAGAGATTATAGTACACAGAAGTTACCTAAGCGATCGCTCCCCAGTTCTTTACCCTTGAAACCAGTACCAGATATAATTGCCCACTTAGCCCAACTTAAACAACCATCACAGCTATTAGTCGGGTTTGCAGCACAGACCGGGGATATAATCACCCCAGCGCGGGCGAAGTTGCAGTATAAAAATTTAGATGTGATTGTTGCTAACCCCATTGATAAACCTGAGAGCGGTTTTGCTAGTGACGATAATCAGGCGGTTTTTTTAGATCAACAAGGAAATCAGGTAGAAATTCCCCTAGGGTCTAAGTTACAAATGGCTCATTTTTTATTTGATTTTTTGGGGTTATTTCACCCAGAGGCGCTCAGGCGCAAACAATGAGAGTGAGAGTAGGAAAAGTTGTTATTTTTCGGTCTCTTCGGCATTTTCCTTATAATGTGTGTAACGGCTGACTAGTTCAGGCTAATTTTTTTTACAGTGAAGGGTTTGCAAATGTTTACTGTGTCAGAGATTCCCATTGTGGGGATAATTTTATTAATTGCTGTGGGTATTTTAGGTTGGGGCTTTTATCGCGCTAGACCCTTTGGGAAACTGGGAATCTTAGCCTGGTTACAGTCCGTCGTGTTGATGGTTCCCTGGTTACTGTTTTTTGGTTTGTTTGCCGCGGGCATTGACATTAATATAGCTGGTATATTGATTTTAGTAGTCAGCTCTGCAGCGTTATATATCTTTTTAGGTAGACAGTTACGCGCTGCTGGACAAGATGCAATTATTAAACAACAGGCCACCGAAAGGTTAGCTGGGGATTCTGCACCTACAAGAGAAAATACCCCCCAAGTGGTATTAGCAGAACTGAAAATTGAAGCTGTACCCATTCCGGAGGAAGATTTAAGCGCTATTCGCTCTATTTTTGGTATTGATACCTTTTTTACCACAGAAACTATCTCTTATCAAGAAGGAGCAATATTTAAAGGTAATCTGCGCGGAGAACCCGAAGCAATTCACAACACCCTAACCGCCAGTTTACAAGCCAAATTAGGGGATAAATATCGGCTGTTTTTAGTGGATGGTACAGAGGGTAAACCGGTAGTAATTATTTTACCTAGCCGTAATGATCCCCGTCCGATGTCATTACAACAAAAGTTGTTTGCAGTCATTCTCTTGGTCGCAACTATCGCCACCAGCTTGGAAGCTGCGGGTTTGTTGCTGAATTTTGACTTTTTTACCAATCCCGGACGCTTTGCAGAGGCTTTACCCATTGCTGCGGGGATATTTGCAATTTTAGCAACTCATGAAATCGGTCATTGGTTAGTAGCTCGTCGTCACCAAGTCCGCTTAAGCTGGCCTTTCTTTTTACCAGCTGTGCAAATAGGTTCCTTTGGTGCAATTACTCGCTTTGAGTCTCTGTTACCTAATCGTAAAGTCCTATTTGATATTGCTTTGGCTGGTCCTGCTGCTGGTGGTATTCTCTCCTTATTAATGTTAATTAGTGGTTTGCTACTTTCCCACCCTGGTAGTTTATTTCAACTACCTAATCAGTTTTTCCAGGGTTCTATTTTGGTAGGTGGTTTGGCGCGGGTGGTTCTGGGTTCGGCCTTACAATCATCTACGGTTAGTGTCCATCCCCTGGTAGTGATTGGTTGGCTAGGATTAGTAGTTACAGCTTTGAATTTAATGCCAGCTGGACAATTGGACGGTGGGCGGATTGTCCAAGCAATTTATGGCCGCAAAACCGCAGGACGCGCAACTACAGCCACTTTAATTCTACTGGGTCTGATTTCTTTAGGCAATCCCCTGGCTATTTACTGGGCCGTAGTGATTTTCTTGTTACAAAGAGATTTGGAACGCCCGAGTTTAAATGAAATCACCGAACCAGATGATACCAGAGCCGCTTTAGGTTTATTAGCACTGTTTTTAATGATTACTACTCTGTTACCTTTGACTCCCGGTGTGGCCGGAAGATTAGGGATTGGCGGTTAATTAAGGGGAGGGGACTTGATTTTATTGTTTCCCCCCCTACAAGGGGGGATTAAGGGGGGTAAAAATGTCATGATTAGTGTATCAAATATTGTTTGACCCCATCCAGTTCCCATCCCCTCACCTCAGCAACCACAATTACACAAATCACCATGACAGAAAAAGCTAATTTTTTTTAGGTTTAATTGACGTAAACAAACCCAACACAGGCGGGATTTTATCCCCTGGTGCTATTGAACCCAACCTGTAATTTCATGAAATCAAATATGATAACCGCCAATGATAGACCACGATAGACTATTTAAAGAATTAATCCAAACCTTCTTTTGGGAATTTATCGAACTGTTTTTACCAGAAGTATTAGAGTATGTAGAAACAGAGACCCTCACATTCTTACCAGAAGAAATATTTACCGATGTCACCTCTGGAGACAAAAGAAAAATAGATTTATTAGCACAAGTAAAATGGTAAAAACAAGACAGTTATTTCCTCATTCACCTAGAAAATCAAGCCTATAATCAAAAAGAATTTGAACGGCGAATGTTCCATTACTTCGCTCGGTTAGATGCTAAATATTTACTTCCCATATTTCCTATAGTTATCTTCTCATACGACGAACCAAAACGCCCAGAAAAAAGCCAATATACCGTTAACTTTCCCAACCGAAAAATACTGGAATTTAACTACTTTACCATTCAGCTAAATAACCTCAAATGGCGCAACTTTTTAAACCAACCCAACCCCGTAGCAGCTGCATTAATGACCAAAATGGACTTTCAGCCACAAGAAAGGGTGAGAGTTAAACTAGAATGCTTGAGAATGTTAGTCACATTACAATTAAATCCTGCTAAAATAGAACTAATTTCAGGTTTTATTGACACCTATCTCAGGTTAAACACAGCGGAAGAAGAAGAATTAAACACCGAATTAAAACAAGCCAACTTAGTTGAAGAGGAACAAATTATGGAAATTGTTACCAGTTGGATGGAAAAAGGTATTGAACAGGGAGAACAAAAAATTATTAGAAGACAACTAAAACGGCGATTTAACAATATTACACCCACATTGGAAAGCCAAATTAATAGCTTATCTTCAGCACAATTAGAAAACCTAGCAGATGTAATTTTTGACCTCCAATCTCTAGCAGATTTAACTAACTGGTTAGAACAACAA
>NZ_JANQDF010000086.1:0-41821 GCF_029891675.1 Anabaenopsis tanganyikae CS-531 | reverse complement strand
TTCGACTACGCTCATTGTGGTTTCGACTACGCTCAACCACCGGAATCTGTTCCCTGAGCGGAGTCGAAGGAATAGGCGCGATCGCAGTTTCGACTACCCTCATTGTGGTTTCGACTACGCTCATTGTGGTTTCGACTACGCTCATTGTGGTTTCGACTACGCTCAACCACCGGAATCTGTTCCCTGAGCGGAGTCGAAGGGAACAATCTAATCCAGTTCCCTCCCATCTTGAGGGGAGGGTTAGGGTGGGGTCAAACATATTGTCATCAAATACGCTCAACCACCGGAATCTGTTCCCTGAGCGGAGTCGAAGGAATAGGGGCGATCGCAGTTTCGACTACCCTCATTGTGGTTTCGACTACCCTCATTGTGGTTTCGACTCCGCTCATTGTGGTTTCGACTACGCTCAACCACCGGAATCTGTTTCCTGAGCGGAGTCGAAGGAATAGGCGCGATCTAAAACCCTAACCCCTTCTTTCTAGCTAATACCCCATCTACCCAGCGTTTTTCCTCCGAACTAACGGGGTATAATGCCGATAATGCCTGAGCAAGTCCCCAAAAACGGGAATCACTCCCGACACCTTCATCAACTAAAAAACGCTTCAATGCTTGGCTGCGTCCCGATGCAAATAAAATCATAGTTTGGTGAACTTGATCTAAAGTAGTATTCCCTAACTGGGGTAATATTTGCTCCACCTCATCCGCGCCATCTTCCTCTGTCATCCCCATCTGGGGTAAAAAGTTCAGTTGTTCGGGTTGTTGCTTTTTCCCCTTAGCTTTACCTGTGGTTGGGGTTGGGGAATCCGCAGAAGCAAATAAATATTGTCTACGTTCAGATACTGGTAACAGTCGGGCGCTGCTACCTTTCACCTCTACTAACCGGGTTAATTGTTCTAACTTTACCCCCAGTCCTTGGGCTATTTTCCGCGCCGCGTCATACTCTAGGGTATAACCGCTGGTTTTACTGGTTTTGCTGCTGGTTTCTTCCTCTTCCTCCTCCTCTGGTTCTGTGGTATCAACTTTACCTGCGGAAAGAGTCCACAACCACATGGCGGTCAGGCGCGCATCTTCTTCAAAGCTGGTAGTATCGGTGTTAGAGAAAATCATACTTAGAGCTTCCCTTGATACCGCAGCCCACACATATTCTAAATATTCCTTCAGGGTGACAATTTCACCAGAAGCCTTTTCTACCCCGGAGTAGCGAGAGAAGATTTCTAAAGCTGGACCTAGACACGCAAAGATAGCATCAGCACCTACTACCCCTTCTGCTGCTAATCTCGCCATCCAGTCATGTATGCGTTGGGGGAGTTCTCCTAATACATCCCGCCAGTCGCCAATTTCTGTACAGGTGCGGGGACGACAGACTATATGGACTGAGGAAGCGAGGGCGGCGGAGTTTTGGGCGCGGAGTCTTCCAGGTCTTTCAGTATCTATAGGCCAGGAACCTGTCATAGTCCAACCTGCATCTACCATGGCTTGTAATTGGGCTTCCCATCCAGAGGTTGATTTGTGAGCAAAGACAATTACAGCTATACCTTCGGGTGCTAAAAATCGGTTTCCTTCCGCCATCGCTGTTTGCATTGTAGTTTCAAAGTAGGCTTGATCTTTGCCTTTGACTTCATCCACAATGCACTCATCATCTTTCGGAGTAAGTTGGGCTGTGAAAGATGTTCCCAGGGAAGGGGGTAAAGTGCGTTTTAGCCAAACATAGAAGAAGTCGGATAAGTCGGCATAGGGTACGGCATCATAATAAGGAGGGTCAGAAAATAGGCATTGAGCAAAATCATCCGGTAGGGGGTGACTCGCTGCGTTAGCTTGTTGAGTTTGAATTATATTCAAAAAATTAGGCAAATCAAAATTTGCTGTTTTAGCGATTAAATCGATCTGACTCATTAAATTTCCAGTGCTATCAGAAAAAATCGCTACCTCAGGAAAATCCCAAGTCATAGGTAAAGCTTGACGACCAAACACGTGTTCAATCTTCTCTCCAACTGTATTCCAAATAGTTAGAGATGCGTTTTTATCTGCCATTCGATTTATCGCAAAAGCTAAACAAGTTTGCACAGCCTCAGCCAAACCCCTAGAACTATCTCCTAACTTATCTCCCACATCTTTAACCAACTTCACCAGTGTAGTTAAAGCTAAATTTTGCCGATGAGTAAATAAATCTTTAAACTGATCCATCCCATAATTTCGCTGAGAAAATGCCCTACCCGCACCACTTCCACCACCTTTAGGAGTAGGCTCATCAGGAATTAAACTCAAATCCCCAGAATGCTCATTCACCCGCCTTTGTAACTCAATACCAGCCTTTACAACAGCCTCTAAATCCTGCTCATTAGGTAACCGATAAAATCGCCCCTTTTTACCTTCCTTAGTGGTCACCACACAAAACAACCGCCCATCATTCGCCCCTCCCTGACGGGTTTTTAACTGTTTCCGCACCGATGCGACAGGGGTAGTATACCCACAGCAGGGACAAGTAGCGGAACCTCTTTTCACCGTACCATCAAAACTAGGGTTGGTAACCTCTATGTCTGGATTATCAGCGACTACCCATTTATTTTTATCCTTCTGGATAATTTCAAAATCTACCCGCTTTTGTTCCGGTTGGGGAATGATCCTTAAACCAATATTGCGGTTACTCTTTTTACACAGATATAAAGACCGCATTAACGGAACTTCCGCCCCACATCCTGGACCTTCACAAACAATAGTTCTAGCCCATAAATAAGCAATGGGTGTACTACCATCAGCATCTTGGGGATAAAATTGACTTAACTCTTTTTGCGCTTCCTCCTTTACCCACTGTCCCCAATGGCGCACCTCATCCGCTAATTTTTGCCCATACTTAGGGATATATTCCAACACCACCTTATTTAACAACACCGCCACCGGGTTAATATCAGATGCAAAAGCATCCGCACCCACCCGCAGTGCTTCCAAAGGTATGGAACCACCCCCAGCAAAAGGGTCTACCACTAAGGGCTTAGTTCCTGGTATCCCCCCTAAAGCCTCGTGTGCTGCTTGGGTTAATTTACGACTGGTTTGTAAATAATCAGGCTGGGTAGAGTTATCCCAGTTAGCAAAATCTGCAATAAAATCAAGTAACCTATATCTTAATATATTCCAATGTTGAGGGTTATTAGCATCTAACCGACTGTCTGGTTTAGCTAAAACCTGCCATTTATGCCAAATATCCGTAGAACAATATTTAGCTAAATCTCCACCTTTATCTACTCTTTGAGCAAAATCTGTGATATAATCAGTAGCCAAATCGCGAAAAGACTGGGGACAGTTTACATCAACCGGGTCAGGCCATAACGCCGCACACAGCACCGCCCGACAAGCCGCCAAAGGTCGCCGCGCCCACCAAATATGTAAAGTAGAAATATGTCCATGGCGGATTGATTTCTCTCTTCTAGCGTGGGCGGAAATGCGTTTAATAGGTAGGTCAACCTCAATCAGGCGTTTAGGGTATGGCATTATTTAGAGAATCCGGGATGTGAACACACAGCAAGCAACTATAAATCTATATTTTCGGTAAAATTAACTTTTTTATATAATTGCTGCACAGGCAATTGTAACTTAATTGTTGACAGATTTAACTGAGCATTTTCTGTTGTATACTCAGTCAAGATCCATTGATGTTCACCAGTTTTGACATATTGCATCACATAATATTGAGTCTGGTCAATTAAAATATATTCTTTTAACTCAGGAATTGAGCGATAATAGAGAAACTTATCCCCCTGGTCATAGTCTTTGGTAGATTTCGATAAAACCTCAGCAATTAATAAAGGATTTGTCACCGTTGTCGTATTTGTGCTGTAATAAACAGGTTCACCCCCAACAACCATCACATCAGGATAGGTAAACTGTCTATACTGTGGGATCCACAACTTCACATCACCAATATAAACCTCATAGTTCAAATCATCTAAAGCCAAATTTAACCTAGTGGCGAGATTTAACGCCAATTTATTATGATTAGTAGTCCCCCCAGTCATCGCTATAATTTCCCCATCTCGAAATTCATTTTTATCATCAGCTTTCGCTTCTAGTTCTAAATATTCTTCTGGGGTATAGTAGGCTTTAAGGATTTTGATATTCTGGGTAGTGGTTTGTAATTTCATAGATTTATTCAGGGTAAATTAGGTATAGCATAAAACAATCAAATCCAGTCCCCTCCCTTGACAAAGGGAGGGTGAGGGTGGGGTCAAAGATATTTTCACCAAATCTCTGGCTTTAATCTTGCCCATATCCTATATAATATCTCCTAAAATCTCCTCTGCTTTTAAATGAAAATGCTCAATTTTAATTAAAGGTTCCCAACCCAAGCGCACAGGGTTTTTAATAGTCACCACCCTAGGAGAAGACGCACAATTAAACACCACATATAACCAATAATCATGCTGTAATCTTTCCGCAGTTTTATATTCATTTGTCGTCAAGGCCACGGGCCCAATATTCCCCCGTCCCTTAACTTCAATAAACCTCACTTCACTAGCTTTTAAAGGGTCGCCAGAGTCTGGTTGACGGGAGATTAAATCAAAACCCCGGTTTTCTGCTTCCACACTCACAACCTCCCAACCTCTAGCTTGTTCATATTCTATCACTGCTTGAATGGCAATTTTTTCAATTTGCTCATCAGCAACCATAGGCGCAACTTCTGGGGATGTTCTTTGGGGATGGGGTAACACCCAAGCTCGCCCATGATGATTAATACTAGTAATGGTACAACTGGCTTCTTTTTGCAATTCTTCCCGACGTTGTTCTAAGCGACCATTTAATTCAAATAGTCGGTCTTCTAATTGTTTAATGCGCCCTTCTAATCCCTGTTCTTTAGAGCCAGATTCCTTAAGTTCAAACAACTCTGCATATTGAACCTGGACTCTATCTATAATCACATTCAGACTAATTTCTATATGGTGGGAAATTGTCTTGACTTCCTTTTGTCTTTCGGTGCGAATTTCTGTTAAAAAGCTATTTAATTCTTGTTCAACTAATGCTTGTTCTACCTGTTCGCGACTGGGTAAACTACTGTCATCTGGGATGGAATTAACCCAGTTACCATTCTCCTCACCTTCCCCACTGCTACTAGGTAGTAAATCTAAAAATATGGTTGGTTGACGGATGGTGATTTTTCCATCTAACTCTGTCTGGACTACATATAAACGTTCATGGAGTTTATTACCCCGTCCATCACTAATAGCAGCGGAAAATACATCTAACCTCCCTGGGGTGTGACGATGTAAATCAAAAAATACCGCACCCCGGCGCAGGTCTTCCTGTACTTTGGTAGCAACTTCATCCCGCACACACTCAAATAGGGGATGTCCTGGGGTGACCCATTCTAATGTGGGGTCATTTGTCAAGATATGTTTATCAAAGGTAATCTTTTTATACTCTCGCCCCAATTTACCAAAGCGACTTTCTAACTTATCTCCCGTTCCCCACAAGGTGCGCGGAACCCGCCCAATTTTATATATTTTCTTACCCTTCCCTGTTTCCTTAGGATGAATCCCCGTTATGGGTGCTGCTTCGACAAAGAAATCATGGATGACTTCGGGAACTAATCGCCGTTCCTTAGCTTCAGCAGATTTACTGATAATTGGTGATAAGTTTAATTCTCGTTTGGCTAGTCCTTCCAGAGCAGAATCACTAATTTTACGGAAATGTTCTGTATCTACTTGTTCTACAATCCGATCAAGAATTGCCCCCTCAGTCAGGTTATGAGCGTACATATCCCGCATCATCTTTTCTAACTCATTGGCCGGGAAAATATCACCTAGGACGTTAAATACTTTACCGGTTCTTTCCGGGTCTAAATCCCTTTCAATGGCGCGAATCCGCTCAAACAGCTTCCATAATACCTTACCTTCAGTGGTATTAATAGCAACAAAGTTAAAAATTAAACAATCTTTATCCTGTCCGTAGCGGTGAATACGTCCCATCCGCTGCTCTAATCTTACCGGATTCCAGGGGATATCATAATTAATCATGAACCAGCAGAATTGTAAATTAATTCCCTCCCCCGCTGCTTCCGTCGCAACCAGTACCTGACACTCTTCTTTAAATTTCCGTTCGGAATAAATGCGAGTGTTGGGTGTATCTCGATCGCCTATTTTCATTGTTCCATGAATTTGGGTCACCGATAAACCCCAAGCTTGTAATTTCCCCACTAGATAATCTAAGGTGTCCTTATGCTCAGTAAAAATGAGCATTTTCATCTTAGGGTCTTGAAAAATTCCCTCCTGGGTAATTACTTCCTTGAGTTTGACTAATTTAGATTCTACTTCCCGTTTTTCTAAGCTCAATGCTTGATTAATTAAAGCAGTTAATTGTAGGATTTCCTTTTGCAAAGCAATGGGGTCAATAGAAGCTACCACACCTTCTAAATCCCCCATAATTTTTTCCTGTTCTGTGTCTGTTAAATCATTAAAGTCATCGGGAAGCTTTTTTTTAATTTGTTCTTGACGATGAGCTTCTGGGTCTTCTAAAATTCTTTGGCGTTTATCGCGCATTCGTTCTAAACTGCGCCGCACAGCGTAAATACTAGAAGCAAAGCGACGTTGTAACATCGCCATAGTAAAACCCAATGCTCTACCTTTAGCTGTATCATCCGTTGCAGCTTTGATTGATTGGTCTTCTACATAGTCTGTCAGTGCATGATAAAATTCTAATTCTTCCGCGTCAATTTGAAACTCAATAGTATCAACTTTGCGATTAGTGAATAATTTTTTAACAATACCGGTTTCTGCATCGGGAAATGTTTTTAAAGATTCTTTAGTCCGACGCAGGTAAAAAGGAGCATGATTTTGATTAATTGCAGCTTGTAAACTTTGCACATCCCCATACACATCTCTATCTAATAATTCTAGGAATAAACAAAAGTTTTTCGGGTCGCCCTTATGGGGGGTAGCGGTCATTAATAAATAGTGGTCGGTAATTTGGGAGAGTTGTTCACCCAGTTTATAGGCTAAAGTTTTATTATCGGAACTGTAAGCACTCATTTTATGTGCTTCATCCACAATAATTAAATCCCAGTTACTTCTTAATAAACTATCTTTCGCATCTTGAATGCGAGAAACCCAAGATACAGAAGTGATCACTTGACTTTTTTCTTGCCAAGGATTAGAACCATAATTAGCCCGCAGGACATCACCCCGGATCACCTCAAATTCTTCGCGAAATTTGTCTTTTAGTTCTCGTTGCCATTGAAATGTCAGGTTGGCGGGTGTAATAATTAGAGTACGTTTCACCAGTCCCCTAGCTTTTAATTCTTTCAGCAGCAACCCCGCCATAATAGTTTTACCCGCGCCGGGGTCATCGGCAAGTAAAAACCGCAACCTTGGCTGTTTTAAAAAATACTCATAAACCGCCTCTAATTGATGGGGGAGGGGGTCTACCCGGGCGATCGCCAAGGCAAAATAAGGATCATATTCGTAAGCTAACCCCAAACGTAGAGCTTCCACACCGAACCGAAAATACTGGGAGTTACCATCAAAGGGTTCTCTTTCCGGTGTAGCTTGTAACTCTTCCAACTGTTCAGCATTCAGTATGGGTTCATAAACCTGATTACTTTTGAGTCCTTTACCCGTGAGTTTAACTGCTGTCCCCATTGGTTCCACCAACAATACCTGTACTGGTTCTGGAAAAATGGAACCACGTACAATCACATTCCTTTGTAGTTGGTCAATTTTCATGGGGTTACCTCTGAATACTCAGTAGTATATCTGTTACCAGCACTTGACTGATTATATAAGTATAAGCATATTTAGATAAACTTTAGGTAAACTTTATAGTTAAAATTGTTGTACTTAAAGGTCATAAAACTTAAGAAATTAACTAAATATTTTTACATAAAACAACTTCTTAGGGTAGGTAAAAAAGCCGACCCCTCCCTAACCCTCCCCTGATAAGAGGAGGGGACTGGATTTTCTGGTTTCAGGATGAGCGCTGATTAATTTTCAACCAGGTAAAAACTTGCTGTGATGTCAGGTTTAAATCGACTCCTGCTAAAACTTGCACAGGGGAAGCTCCTCTACAAATCTGAGGTTGTTGGTCTGGGGTCAAAATCAGCACAGAATAATCATCTGGATCAACCATCCACCCCAACTGACAACCATGTTTTAAACAATGTAAAAGATTATCAATCACCCGATTCGCCTTCTGATCAGGGGAAAGAATTTCAATAGACCAATCAGGGGGTGCTGTAAAATTATCCTCAGGCTCTCCCACTTCGTTGACTGCAATTCGCGCCCAAGCAATTACAGCGATATCAGGAACAATAGATCGCCCAGCGAAAGTACACCGCAGTTCAGGTAAAGCCGTATATGCTTGGCTATGACTATCAATTTCAGTTAACAGGCGCTTTTGTAAAAGAGAGTGGCGAGTTTTTGGCATTGGTTTTTGCATAGCTACCCCGTCCATGTATTCCCATGCTGGGGATTCCTCTACACAGGGAAGTTTCAGAAATCCATCAATTGTCAGAGTTTGGGGGGAAAAGGTAGTCATGGTTTGGGGACTCGGCTTTTACTGTAGAATTACACAGGAGAGCAGCCAGATAAAATACTGTGCATATTGACAACTGCACCAATCACAGCGATCGCCGGGGCGGTAAATCCAGAGGCTGTAACTTGGGCAATAATAGTTTCTAGGGTTCCAATCAATTCCTCTTGTTCTGGTCGTGTACCCCAACGCACTAAAGCAATAGGTGTTGCTAAATCTAGCCCAGCCTGGCTTAATTGTTCCACAATATAAGGCAGATTCTGAACCCCCATGTAAATCACAATAGTTTGTGAACCTTGGGCGATCGCCTGCCAGTTTACTTGTGGTTTATACTGATTTACAGCCTCATGCCCAGTTACAAAAGTCACAGAAGAACTATATAACCTATGGGTTAAAGGTATACCAGCATAGGCAGGAGCCGCCACCCCAGATGTAATACCCGGCACAACCTCCACAGGTACACCAGCAGCCACTAAATCCGCCATTTCTTCCCCCCCACGACCGAAGATAAAAGGGTCACCCCCCTTGAGTCGCACCACTAGGGGGTATTCTTGGGCTTTGGTAATTAATAACTGGGTAGTTTCTGACTGTAATAACGAATGTCTCCCCATGCGCTTACCCGCGTTAATTTTTTCCGCTTGGGGGTTAATCATCCCCAAAATCTCTGGACTAACCAAAGCATCATAAATCACCACATCAGCAGATTCTAATAAACCCTTACCCTTGAGGGTCATTAGTCCTGGGTCTCCTGGCCCCGCACCTAATAAATAAACCTTACCCGTCACCGTGCGGCTCATGTATCTATTAAATCCCCAATTATCTCAGCTAATTCTGGACTTGCTCCCAAAGGCGCAGCCAGTTGGAAAGTCACAGTAGGAAATTGTAATTTTAGCCTTTCTAGGGACACAGCGATCGCATCAGTTATACCACCTGTAAATAAAAAGTAGGGTAAAATTGCCACTTTTGTTTGTCCTGTAGCCACTAAATCCTGGATACGTGATTCTAAACTAGGCGCTACAGCCCAATAAGCAGTAACTGCACCCAACTGGCCTGCTATAGTTTCTATAGGCTCCAGGGAACCAGGACGACGGCTACCATGAGCTAATAAAATTGTAGTTTGGGCTTCCATTGTAGCCACTTCCTGGGATAGTAAGGTCACTAAATTCCGGTGACTACCTAAATGGCGGTGTTGACGAATAATTATATCTTTCCCCAGAGCCTCTTGTGCCAAAGCAATCTGCTCCGGAATATCCGCCATTACATGGACACCCGGTAACAGAAACAGTGGTACAATTTCTAAGGAACCAACCCCATCCAAAAAAGCAATACTAGCAAAGTCTTTAATCTGCTGGTGTAAAGGCTGGGGTTGTAATTCCAGAGCAGCTATACCTACCAAGTCTTTACCATGACCCAATTGAGCAGATACGAGCTCTGCTAATTGCTCCATAGCCACTTGGGGGCGGGGGTCACGGCTACCATGTGATACCAGTAAATATGCAGATGTCATAATCATCAAATAACTGTTTGGGAGTATATCAGCTTATTGCTTCTTAGCACTATAGGTATAAAAGTTATCGAAAGCTCCTACAGTTTCAAATTTATACAACGGTATCCAGGAACTGATTTTTAAATCAGTCCGGTAAACACTAAAAATGAGGAAATCCTGCTTTTGGGTACTCCGCGCCAGGATATCACGCATTTGAGGAATGGTTTGATCTACGAGGTTGTCACATTGAGACTTGATTAAATTTTCTAAAAAATTGCCCGTTTTCTGGCAAACGTCCCCTTTTAAATATTCTGTTAGCCGTTGTGTGGCATAATCTTCATATTCAGCCTGGGAAGGATTGGTCATAGCCATTGCTACCCCCAAGGCTACTAGTCCTATGGCTCCGGAATATGCGATAGTTGTCAGTGCTTTCATGGTTTCTGGCTTAAACTCACTATAGTTATCCGACTGGAATTTGAGAAAATCCGCCACTGGAAAAAAAGGTCTTGATCATTTTCTGATTATCGTGCTATAATCACTAATATACAATAATGGCGAGCGTAGCCAAGTGGTTAAGGCAGTGGTTTGTGGTACCACCATTCGTGGGTTCGAGTCCCATCGTTCGCCCTCATTTAGCAAAAGTTTGCTCAACAGCTAAAGTGGGGAATAGTTACCTATGTGAGTCAGCTAATATCCCCCAAAATTATGTAACTTAAGTTAAGGTAAAAAAAACTGAGCAGCATATATTCTGAGTCAAAAAAAACACAAAGAAATTGGCCAGATTATAACAGGAAAAACACAGAACGCCCATCTGTGTTTATTTTTTTTGTAAAATGCAAATTCGATCTGAGGGGTTATCATGTCTGAATTGATCCAAGCAATCTTAGATAGTGAAGAAAAAAGCGATTTGCGTGCCTTTTTGAGCCAGTTACGCCAGGAAGAACAAAAATACTTGCTACGTAACGATATCCTCAATGTATTTAAGAATTATTGTTCTCAGTCGGAGAAATCAGAAACAACCGCGTCTGCTTCCCGCTTAGGGAAACTCATCTACTATACTCAGGAAATAATTCAAGAAGATTCCAGCCTGTGTTTGATTATTCGTCCTAAAATTGCTCGTCAAGAAGTTTATCGGCTCACAGAAGATTTGAATGTTGAGCCCATGTCAGTCCAGGAACTGCTGGACCTGCGCGATCGCTTTGTGAATAAATATCACCCACTAGAGGGTGACCTACTAGAATTAGATTTTGGCCCGTTTTACGATTACACCCCAGTCATCCGCGACCCGAAAAATATTGGTAAGGGGGTACAATTCCTCAACCGCTACCTATCCAGCAAATTATTTCAAGACTCAAAACAATTGCTGGACAGCTTATTGAATTTCTTGCGCCTCCACCAGTATAACGGTGTGCAGCTGTTAATTAATGAGCGGATTAAGACTCAGCAGCAACTTTCTGACCAAGTAAAAAAAGCCATCACCCTCGTCAGCGAGCGACCCCAAGATCAACCCTATGAAGAATTCCGCTTTGAATTACAGATAATGGGTTTTGAACCGGGGTGGGGTAATACAGCCGGGCGAGTCCGTGATACCCTGGATATTTTAGATGAATTAATTGATTCTCCTGACCCTCAGACCATCGAAGCTTTCATCTCTCGCATCCCGATGATTTTTAGAATCGTCCTCGTATCGGCTCATGGTTGGTTTGGTCAAGAAGGTGTTTTAGGTCGTCCAGACACTGGGGGACAGGTAGTTTATGTGCTTGACCAAGCTAAGAATCTGGAAAAACAACTACAAGAGGATCTGGATCTAGCAGGTTTAGGAGGGTTAAACGTCGAGCCAAAGGTGATTATTCTCACCCGCCTAATACCTAATAGCGATGGTACACTGTGCAATCAAAGGCTAGAAAAAGTTCACGGTACAGAGAACGCCTGGATTTTGCGCGTACCCCTGCGGGATTTTAATCCCAATATGACCCAAAACTGGATTTCTCGATTTGAATTCTGGCCTTATCTGGAAACTTTTGCTATTGACTCAGAAAAAGAACTGTTGGCAGAATTTCAAGGTAGACCTGACTTAATTGTGGGTAACTACTCTGATGGTAATTTGGTGGCGTTTCTGCTAGCACGGCGCATGAATGTGACTCAGTGCAACATCGCCCACGCTTTGGAAAAGTCTAAATACTTATTTAGTAACCTCTACTGGGAAGAATTGGAGGATAAATACCATTTCTCCCTACAATTTACCGCTGATTTGATTGCCATGAACGCCGCCAATTTCGTGATCAGCAGTACTTACCAAGAAATTGTTGGTACACCTGATAGTGTAGGACAGTATGAGTCTTACAAATGCTTCACCATGCCGGAGTTATACCACGTAGTCAACGGCATTGAATTATTTAGTCCTAAGTTTAATGTTGTACCTCCAGGGGTGAATGAGAGTTACTATTTCCCTTACTCCCGCACTCAAGACCGAGTGGAAAGCGATCGCCAGCGAATTGCTCAAATGCTGTTTACCCTGGAAGACCCGCACCAAATTTTTGGTAAACTAGATAATCCCCAAAAGCGCCCCCTGTTTTCTATGGCCCGTCTTGACCGGATTAAAAACCTCACAGGTTTAGCAGAATGTTATGGTCAGTCTCCAGAATTACAGGAGCATTGTAACTTAATCTTAGTGGCGGGTAAGTTGCGTGTGGAAGAGTCAGACGACAACGAAGAACAAGAGGAGATTATTAAACTCTATCAGATCATTGAACAGTATAATCTCTATGGTAAAGTGCGTTGGCTGGGTGTACGCCTATCTAAATCTGATTCCGGTGAGATTTACCGTGTGATCGGCGATCGCCAAGGGATATTTATTCAACCTGCTTTATTTGAAGCCTTTGGTTTAACCATCTTAGAAGCCATGGTTTCAGGACTACCAACTTTTGCGACCCAATTTGGTGGACCCCTAGAAATTATTCAAGATCAAGTCAATGGCTTTTACATTAACCCCACAAATTTAGAAGAGACAGCGGCCAAAATCCTCACCTTTGTCACCAAGTGCAATCAAACCTCCCAATATTGGGATGCTATTTCCCGGGAAGCAATTAACCGGGTATTAAGTACATATACCTGGAAAATTCATACCACCAAGTTGTTATCCCTAGCCAGGATTTATGGCTTTTGGAACTTTACCTCCAAGGAAAACCGCGAGGACTTGTTGCGTTATCTGGAAGCTTTATTCTATTTAATTTACAAACCCAAAGCACAAGAGTTATTAGCGCAGCATCAGCATCGGTAGAAGTTCATTTAGTCAACTGTTCCCAAGTAATTGACCCGACTATTCCATCTACTTTGAGTCGGCGCTGGTTCTGAAAAGCCTTGACAGCTACCTCAGTCAGCGCCCCAAAATTTCCATCCACTCGGGTCATATAGCCTTGAGAAACTAACAACCGCTGTAAAACTCTCACCACAATACCTGAATTACCAAAACGTAGAGTTAGCATAAATTACTCAGCATATTTTAAGTTATAATTAGTTCGGTTGCCGGTCATCGGACTTGCGACCACTGATAACTAACAATCTTGTCCGCGGGCATTTGAGTATCTGAGATATATCTAGTTAATCATATTTGTAGCTGATCAATAACTACATTGTCAACTGTTGCCAAGTTAGTGGACCGACTACTCCATCTACCCCTACTTTCCGCTGGTTCTGAAAGGCTTTGACAGCTGTTTCAGTCAATGGACCAAAAGACCCATCAACTCTAATGGCGTAGCCTTTAGAAATTAACAAACGCTGTAAAACTCTCACAGCAGTACCTGAAGTACCAAAACGCAAAGTCGGTAGAGATTGACCTGTGAAACCCGATGAGACCGCAGCTACTTTGATCCTATTGTCCGCAGTGATTGTCCTAGGTTGGTGACTCCTTTGGCTAATTGTGATTGACGCGAGCAGTTTTTCTTGAGGTAAGTGGGACGCCGATGAGGAGGTTTGAGAAATTGCATCTATTGGGATAAATTCCGGTGGTGTGATTTGAGAGGGAATGTTAATTAATTTACTTACGTTATGGCTTAAATGCTCCGAGCTACTTTCCATCTGCAATGGTTGCTGCTTCGGTAATCTATTCTCTGAATATACTTGTCTGGCGGTTAGTATACCCGTCATCAGCAGGCCAATTTCGCTCATCGTTGTTCATTTTAGTAATAATCTAATTTCTCACTTGACAAACAAACCTGTTGTTAGTCCGGAATTCTTAATACGGAAAAATTCCCAAAAGGTGTGTAATATTCTTTTTATAACTATTAATTATAAATATAGCCTTTTTCAGGATCATGAAGTACACACCAATTCCCTATTCCCTGTTCCCTATTCCCTCAAACTAAAAAAAATTGTACCTCACGAGCATGGTAAATGCTATAATCTCATATTCCAGTTATTATGCAAGATCAATTTTGATTGATGATTGGTTAACCTAGATAAATTTACGTAAGCAGTTTTCATTTTATGAGTATAGCATTATCTAATATTCTAGTTAAGGAAGTTTTTCTGTTAATTTTTGGTGAATTAATGCTCTGGTGTACAAAATCGGGTGACAAGGGTAGCAGAACACCTCTTGAGCAACTCCTAAAAATTAAGGGTTACCAGCCTGACTCTGCACAGGGATCATCAATCTTGCACAAGCTCAGTCGGTTTTTTGGTTGCCAAAAGTAGCAAGCAAAGGCTCTGGGGACTTTTAGGAACCCGGATGTGATCACGGGGTGTGAATTGAGGATACATTTGGGAAAATCAGATTCTTCTGGACAAACCCGTTATCTTTAAACTTACATGATTTATATGTATATGATCTGAGGATTTATTCTGTTGTTGTCACAGACTGATCAGATTTTCACTGATTGAGGGCGGTAAATAAATATATTCATCCAATAATTTCATTAGCAGTGATCCCCGTGAATTAATCAGATCATAATCATGCACAAATTGTTTGGGCGATGATTCGCCAGGGAAATTTGTATAAATCAAATATGCATCTTCCAGAATACGCATATATATAATCAACTAAAATAAGTTAATATAATCTTATCTACAGTATTTTGGCTGGTGCTGTCTCTAGATGAAAAAGAGATATGTAAAATAAAGTTACGACTTATGGATAGTTTGTAAAATTTCGTAGGAAAAATATAAATTAAACCTCGGATTTTCCGGAAAATATAAGCTTTAATGGGTAAATAGACAGTGCAGTAATAAAACCCTCACGTCTGTGGGTTAACGCAGATTTGTCAGTGGAGTCAAGCAGTTTTTAGGAGCATTGGCAGAATCATATACTCATAGTTTTGTTATATACCGGATTATGGATAGAAACCCTGT
The DNA here is from genome assembly GCF_029891675.1 of Anabaenopsis tanganyikae CS-531. Classification (NCBI taxonomy): domain Bacteria; kingdom Bacillati; phylum Cyanobacteriota; class Cyanophyceae; order Nostocales; family Nodulariaceae; genus Anabaenopsis; species Anabaenopsis tanganyikae. The sequence continues at coordinate 26,475 of NZ_JANQDF010000086.1, read as the reverse complement.
AGAAGGGTTTAAATACCAGTGTTCGGCGCAAATGTAAGTTTTTTATTGGGATAAATATACATGACTTCTGCTGCTGAAAGGCCAGTTAGCCCTGGCTCAACCGTGAGATCACATCTGACTGTCCATGAGCACAACCAGATAGACCCGCTGAAACAGGCTACTGGTGTTTATGTGACGGTGCATGGTCATTTTTATCAGCCCCCACGGGAAAACCCTTATTTAGAGGCAATTGAACGTCAACCTAGTGCGGCACCTTTCCATGATTGGAATGAACGCATTCACTGGGAATGCTATCGCCCTAATGCTTTTGCCAGGGTCTTTAATGACCGGGGGGAAATAGTCGAGATTGTGAATAATTACGAATATTTCAGCTTTAATATGGGACCTACCCTGATGTCGTGGCTAGAACGCTACGATTTTGAGGTTTATCAGCGAATTTTGGAGGCAGACACCAAGAGCTGTCAGCGCCTGCACGGTCATGGTAATGCGATCGCCCAGGTATACAATCATATAATTATGCCTCTGGCCAATGAACGGGATAAATACACCCAAATCCGCTGGGGTAAAGCAGATTTTCGCTCACGCTTTGGCCGGGATCCCGAAGGTATGTGGTTAGCGGAAACAGCTGTAGACTATGCCACCTTAGAGGCTTTGGTGGCTGAAAATATCAAGTTTATTATCCTCGCACCATCCCAAGCCCAACGTTGTCGCCCCCTACCCACAGAGGATGAGCCTGACCCGGAATGGCAAGAAGTAGGGGGTAGTCAAATTGATCCCACCCGTCCCTATCGCTGTTATGTACAGGGAAGTGGCGACACTGATCAGCAATCGCGCCCTTACATTGATATCTTTTTCTACGATGGCCCCATTTCCCGGGATATGGGCTTTAGTGATGTGGTTTATAGTTCTAGTCATTTTGCCGGACGTATCGGCTCCGCAATACGTGGGGATCACCGGCCAGCACAATTAATTTCTGTGGCCACAGATGGGGAAACCTTCGGACACCATAAGAAAGGCACTGAAAAAACTTTAGCCTACGCCTTTATTGGAGAATTTCCTAAGCGCAATTGGACTGTCACCAACTTTGCTCACTATCTCAGCCTCAATACTCCCACTTGGGAGGTGGAAATTAAACCCGCCACAGCCTGGAGTTGCGCCCACGGGGTGGATAGATGGCAAGATGACTGTGGTTGTGGTGGTGAAGGTGGTGTATGGCATCAAAAATGGCGGCGACCCTTGCGCGATGCTTTGAATTGGCTGCGGGATCAGTTAATTGATGTCTATGAGAAACATGGCCTGCGCCTATTCCATGATCCCTGGTTAGCACGGGATGAATATATTCAGGTGATCCGCGATCGCTGTGTGGCTAATGTGAACAGTTTCCTGTCTCGCCATCAAACCCACAAACTCACCCCAGCAGAACAAGTTGATGCTTTGCGCTTGTTAGAAATGCAGCGTCACGCTTTGCTGATGTTCACTAGTTGCGGCTGGTTCTTTGAAGAAATTTCTCGCCCGGAAGGTACGCAAATTCTCCGTTATGCTTCCCGTGCTTTGGAATTGGCCGGGGATGTGGCTGGTGTACAGTTGGAGAAAGCTTTCATCAAACGCCTATCTTTAGCCCCCAGTAATGTGGATATTTTCAAAGATGGTGCGGCGATCTATCGGCAAATGGTGCAAACTGCCCAAGTGAGTGTCAAGCAAGTAGCTGCTCACTATGCTATTAGTTCTCTGTTTGCTAATCAAAAATCTACACAAAAGCGCATTTATTGTTACAGTCTTGATGAGATTGATTACCAGTTGCAACGTATGGGTTCCTTGACCTTGGCGGTAGGAAATTTAAAACTGGTGTCGGAAGTTACCGGGGAGAGTGAAAGTTTAGTCTTTGCTGTGCTGCATTTGGGCGGCTGGGATTTCCACTGTTGTACCCAATTATTTACCGGTAGACGTGAGTACAGTCAGTTGAAAGAAAAGCTGTTTACCTCTCTAAAACAGGGGAGTGCTGCTCACAGTATCTTGGTGATGACCAGGCTATTTAGAGAAGAAACATTTAGCCTACAAAATCTCTTTGCTGAAGAACGTCACCGGATTATGCGCCTTCTGAGTCAGGAAACACTAACACGTTTAGACCAACTGTATACTCAGGTGTATCGGGATAATTACGGATTATTGATGGCCTTCCACCGGGATGAGTTAGAAGTACCCCAAGAGTTGCAGGTAGCTGCGGAGATTGCTTTGGGATCACGCTGTATGCTCATACTGCGATCGCTCGAGCAAGAGATCACAGACCCCATCTTGAGTTTAAATCACATTGTAGAATTAGAAGCGATCGCGACTGAAGCTAAACATTTACATTGTCGGTTAAATATTCCCGAAGGTACGCAAATATTAGAACAACTAATCATGCGCTTATTGTGGCAATTATTACATGACCTCAATGGCAGTTTTGCTACCCAAATCCAATGTTTAGAACGGTTGATTGATGTTAGCTATCAGCTAAATATCGGCATTTCTTTGCACAAGTCCCAGGAACTATATTTTAGCTGTCTGTCCACTCAAATTAGACCTTTATGTCTGACGACTTTGAAGAATACAGAAGAAAATTATCAATCTCGTCAATTGCTGAAGTTAGGACAAAAATTAGCTGTTGATGTTAGCCATGTTCTGGGTCAGTTGGAGTAGTCACAAAGCCCTAATCTGACCTAGGGAGGAAAGGCGACACGGGATGCTTTAGCCTCCCGTCAATATTTAGGAACTTAAGGGAAAATACTAGACGTTGAGGGGATGCTGCTTTTCTTTACCCGGGTAATCATTGTCATTGTTCATGGGTTTTACTTCCAAAAAAGCTTCTCTACCTGTAATCAATCTGGAACGACGATTCCGAGTGATATAGTTCCAAGCCCACTGAATTACCACTACTAATTTAGTGTCAAACTCGATTAAGAAGTAGATGTGAATTATTAGCCAAAATACCCAAGCAATGAAACCTGTAAGTTTGATTAGGCCTAAATCTACAACCGCTAAATTTTGCCCAATCATTGCCAAACTACCCACGTCGTTGTAATGAAATTGTGGCAAAGTGTAACCTTGAAGTCTTCCTTGAATCAGTCCAGCTACATACTCCCCTTGTTGAGTAGCTACGGGTGCAACACCAGGTAAGGGTTTACCAGTTTGATGGGAGAAGTTGGCTAAATCTCCCACAACAAAAATGTTTTTATAACCCTTGACGCTCAAGTCCGGTTCCACAATCACACGTCCGGAAGGATCGCATTCTACACCTGTACGCTCTGCTAGGACTTTACCCATTGATGACCCTTGTACACCAGCAGCCCATAAGACGGTTTTTGAGGGGATTTCCTCAACTTCATCGCCACTCTTAAAAGTAACGATATCATTTTCAATGTTGGTCACCCTGGTGTTAGTTCTGATCATCACACCCAATTTTCCCAAAGCTGATGTAGCTGCTTTCGATAACTTGGGCGAAATGTATGGGAGGATGCGATCGCCCCCTTGCAATAGTAAAATTTTCGCCTCGGAAGTATTGATATTGCGGAAATCTTCTTGCAGTGTTTTATATGCTAATTCTGCGATCGCACCTGCTAATTCTACACCGGTCGGACCACCACCCACAATCACAAAGGTCAACAAAGCCTTGCGTTTTTCTGGGTCAGTTTCTCTTTCTGCTGCTTCAAATGCTGTAAATATCCGGCGACGTATTTCTATAGCATCTTCCACAGTTTTTAAACCAGGCGCAAATGCTTTCCACTCATCCTTACCAAAATAGGAATGGTTAGCACCTGTCGCTACTACTAATGTATCGTAAGGGACTACCTGATCATCTAAAATAACCTCTTGTTTTTTGGGGTCAATATCACTCACCTTTCCTAACAGCACTCGTGTATTCTTACTTCTTCTGAATACGGCGCGCAATGGTGAGGAAATATCAGCAGGTGAGAGGGTACCTGTGGCGACTTGATATAACAGTGGCTGAAATAGGTGAAAGTTGCGTTGGTCAATGAGGGTAATACTTACATTCGCTTTCGCCAAAGTCTTGGCTGTATATAGTCCACCAAAACCACCACCAATAATGACAACTTTATGTGGTGCATTCTTCCCAACTGAGACTACCATAGGAAATATTGCCTTCTGTTAAGAGCGTTAACTATTCTTAACAACTTTGTAACAAATTTATAATATATTTTGCCGTTTATTTAGAACAGTTGAAAAAATAATAACTGTAGTCAAATTTACGATTTATTTGATTTACAGCATTTCCCATGCTCGTAAGGTAGAAAGTTTTTTAGTTTTAGGGAATAGGGAACAGGGAACAGGGAACAGGGATTGGAAAGGATTGGGAAGGATTGGGAAGGATTGGGAAGGATTGGTGAACACACAAAAAATAATAAAATCCAGTCCCCTCCCCTTACAAGGACAAGACAAGGTGGACAAGGTGGACAAGGTGACAAGGGAGAAAAACAGTACAAAGTCTGTGGGCGATCGCACCCCCCAAGCAACTGGAAGAGGTAGCTTCCATGTATCTGTATAATAATCTCATGATTCATTGCACATCCCAGATCGCCTGTTTTCCAGTTACCAGGGAATTTCATGATCCAGTTGACACCATCCGTAATAGAATTAGTTGAAGAAATTGTAGCTGTTAATCAAGCCTGGAAACTAACTGCTGACATGGGTGAGCATACCTCAGCCATAGCAGAATCACTCGCGGATTTAAAGAACCGGTTACAAGTGCGACTCTTACGTACTTATGCACCCGAACAGGTTTATTTAGAAATTGATACTTCTCCAGAAACACCAACCACAGAAGAACTTTATGGGTTAATTCTACGCCAACCAATAGGTGATTATTGGAATGCGGCACATCTTCCCGTGCGTGTAGCTCAACAATTGCTGTCTTCTGAAGAAATAGCCAAATTTACAATTTAGTGGGGAGTGTAGTCAAATGATTCAAGGCTTAATCAATATTTTTTGGCAGAATACTCCTTTTCATTGGAGTATTGTAATTGTTTTCCTGGGGGGAGTAATAGCCGAACTTAGATCTATTTTTCGGTATCGGCGTTCTATAAAAAGAGATTTGAAAGATACTGAAAACAGTATTAACTACTTGGAGAGCAACCAACGTCAAGATTTAGTTATCCCAGATAATGGATCATCCTGGTTCCCGAAACATCTAGCTGGAACAAATACTCAGGGAGGTTTCCAACCCAAATTTGAGGCGGGAAAATTTGTATTATTACAATACCCAAGAATTTTAAATCCCTCTATTCCTAGCAGCTATTGGCGTTTTATACCTACCATTCTCATCGCCCTTGGTGTTTTAGGAACCTTTTATGGGATTCAGGAAGGATTATCACAAATAGACCTGAAGAATATTAATGAAACCAAATTACTAGTAGATGCTAGTGTCAATCTTCTAGAAGGTATGAAAACTGCTTTTTCTACTTCATTGATGGGGTTAGGCTGTAGCAGTCTATTTACTATGTTTTTAGCAGGTGGAGAAGCATATAAACGCTCTCGTGGTCATAAATTCCGCCAAAGATTAGATAAAAGATTAGATCAGATTGCTTTTGTAGAAAGTCCCACAAGGCTTTTATCTCGTTTTAACCTTGATGGAACTGAAAGAGGTCAATTAAGTCCTGATGCTATTGGTGAAAAAGTTGGTGAAAAAGTGGGAGCAGTCATGTCTCCCATTTTTAAGGAGATCGGAAAAGAACTATCAGCACTCAGAGAAATTAAAAAGGAGCAAGGTCAGGAAATATTAAGAGAGTTAATTACAGAACAAAGAGAACAATTAATCAAACCCCTCATAGCTGAACTTACCAAGAGCGCACAACTGACTCAAGCAGCTTCTCAAGCAGTTAGTCAACTCAGAGAAGAACTGGGGGGAATTTCCCAAAGTCTCAGCACATCTGTAATGACTATCCAAACATTCCAAAAAGATACTTTAGTGCAACTGCAAGAATTTGCAGTTAGTTTGCAGTCTATCTTAACTGAATTTCGTTCTGATACTCAAGGAGTAATGGAAAGGGTATCTACAGAAATTCAGTCAGCTGTAACTGCAAGTGTTGAAGCGATAAATTCCCAGAGAATTGCTTTTGAAGTCAGTTCTAATCAAGCAGCTAATACTTTTAGAAGTATTCGAGAAGATTTAGAAACCGCACTACATACCCAAGCAGAAATAGAGCGCCAAATGCTCCAGGAATTTCAAGATCGAACCCTGGCGATTATCACCACACAAACTGAAAGTATTACCACCGTTGGTCATGAAGCATCTCAATTAATGAATGGAGCCAGAGAAAACTTAATATCTACTCTCTCTAACATTGATACTATGCTGCAAAATACCCGGATCACTGTACAGGAAGAACTACAGCAATTCCGCCTGAGTTATCAAACAGCTTTACAAGAGTTCTTCAATAGCCAAAATCAGTTACTAGAAGAAACCCTGGGCGAACAGCGTCAAGGACTAGCTCAGGTTGTCAATGATTTACAGACTGCTTTTAACGAAGAATATCACAGACGCTCAACTTTAACCGCACAAGTGGACGAAAGTATGAGCAGAATTGGACAAACTGTAGAGAGGGTCAGTAATTTTGCTAATGTCACCGGTTTAACTTCAGGAGAAAGACTAGCACAAATCCAAGAAATTACCAGGGGATTGGGTCGAGAAGCTCATAGGATTGAACAAACCTATGCAGCTATGATTCAACAGTTAAATCAGGCTTTGGAAATAAGTAATCAACATTTAGTTGATTACCTAAATAAAGCATATGCATCTGAAAACCGGTTTTTCACCCAAGCGGATGAAGCCACCACCAAAATTTCTAATCAATTACTACAAGCTGCTAATTATCTAGTAGCTGCAGAAGCTAATCGTCGTCATCAATCTGAATCATGAATAATTTTAGCGATTGGGAACCAACACCACAAATAGAAGAGGATAACTCTAGCGTTTTACTCGCCATTGGCGATATGATGTCTGGACTGTTAATGATATTTGCGCTGTTGTTTATTACCGTTTCTTTACAGTTGAGTGAAATATCAGAACCCAGACGTAATGTCATTGAACAATTGATTAATACTTTAGAAGAAAATAACGTTAAGGTAGAAGTTAATAAAGACACCGGAGATATTACCTTGAAAGAAAATATCCTATTTCCAGAAAATAGCGCTCAATTAAGTGCTGCTGGGAAAAGCACTCTACGATCATTTATCCCGGTTTATAGTAATGTAATTTTATCCAACCCTAAATATCAGCAAGAAATTACCCGGGTAGTGATTGAAGGACATACTAGTTCTAGTGGAACTTATAACGGTAATTTACAGTTAAGTTTGTTGAGGTCTTTTGCTGTTGCTGAATATATCTCCTCAGAGATGAAATTTGAAACTAAATCACAACTGGAGGAAAAAATCCTTGCTTCTGGAAGGGGAGAAATTGAAGCTAATCCAAATATTGATGACCCCAATGATAGAAAGGTAATTTTCCGGTTGCAGTTTAAGGGAGATAATTTGTCTGAGATTTTTACATCAAAATGATTTTGACAACCTAGAAAATATGATGTTAAATTTTCGCACTCTATCCTTAAGCGATCGCCAGTCACCGGAACCAACCAATTTACTCCAGTTAGTCAAAAATTTCCGCAACAGTGAACAATTCCGCCAGCTTCAGAATCTCCCTAATGTAGAAACAGATACTTGGCGTTCTTTAGATCAAATTATCGAAACCATCCAATCCGGCAATATTGACGACATTCAACACATAGAATGGGTCTATTGTCTCCATAATAAGGCTGAATGGGATAGGGCACACCCAGAAATCAGCTATACAACTTCAGCATTAATCTGGAGAGCAGCAGTTAATAACTTACCGCTCAAACAAACTTTATTATGGCTGTTAGTGTTGAATCATAGCGAGTCACAGCCAATTATCAGTGAATCCTTAGTTACAAGTTTTTCTGTGTTTATCAGGGAATCAGGAGACAGTGACGCACAAATACTACAAATCATACAAGCCATCACCCAGGATGACTATCACAGATTAGCTTTAATTGCTAGGGACGAGAATTTTACACCCCAAGAATTACTCAATAAATATAATCTTCCATCAACTAGTAATGCGGTGAGTCAGGCTTTAAACTATGTAGTGAGAATATTTTCAGACAGGAACGACCGACCAGAATGGTTACTGCGTTGTTTTGCGCAAATGTCCCACTCACAGCAATGTCAGGAAGTCAATCGTTTATTGACAACGATCGCCGCTGAAATAGGAAGCGGTTTTTTATCAATCGTAGAATGGTTACGTCAAAATTATGGACCGCGCACTGTTAATTCTCGCTGGAGTCAATTATCATCACAAGCTCAACTAGCATTACGTAAATGGATTGGTGCTGCTACTTGGGGAGATTTTGACAGAATGATTACAGTGTTAATCAATAAGTTGAGTTCACAGTTACAAACATTATCACAGAATAACAATAGATATCAGGAACTAAATTATCAAAGAAACCAACTACAAAGACGTAAAGGGTTTTGGTCAAATTATAGCGATCGCTTTGAACGTTTGCGTATTTTAGTACCCGCATCAACTAGTTGGATTAGTCAAGAATTAACACGAGATATTGATCTTCTGGTCAATGATGGTAGTAATGAGACAGAAATTTGTATCTTTGACTTTGGGGATTGGTTTATTGTAGAATTCTTCCGGGGTAATGGCAGTGAAATTTTAATGTTTAACCGCAATTACTCTGCTAATGTGGAAAAAACATTATTTCAATCGCCAAATTTATCTATTTCAGATATTCGCCGTTTATATCGTTTTGGCGGTGAAATTCATGATCATGTTTTCCTCTGGCAATATTATGCGGAAAAGTGGCTGAGAACGCAACATAATATTTACCCGAATGACGGGATAACTCGTTTTCAAGGACTTGGTTCACAATATAATCAATTTAGTCACACCACAGGTTTACCCACTCCTGCAGTAGATAAACAGGGAATCCGTGAACAGAAGTTAGCACGCTGGCGACGGGATATTCAAAGAATATACCAAGCACTTGGTATATCCTTGAATAACTGGGGTAACTAGTAACATCTAAATCTAGATTACCATGGTGTGTTGTCCCGCACAACGCACTATTTTTTTTTAACGCAAAGGAGCGCAAAGGTAAACGCAAAGGAGCGCAAAGGTTTGAGATTAATTAGATTCACAGGAAAAAGTGATTAGTCAGCAACTACCATGCGATCGCGCCCCTTGGCGTTTAAAAACTTACCAAAACTTGGCTACAAGAGGGCGATCGCCATTCACAACCCCTGAAAACGTCGCCGAAAGCGGGGGTCAAGTTTATCTGTTTTTTGCTGATTACAGGTGAAACAGAGGGTCTGTAAGTTGCTGATATCGTTCTGACCACCACGAGCTAGGGGGACAATATGGTCAACTGTCAGCTTAGTTTCTGAACTTGTTTTACCACAGCTTTGACATTGATATTTATCTCTTGCAAATACGTATTTTCTCACTGAGGAGGGAATGGGAATCCGGGGAGTTTTATTCATGAGTTACCCTCAGTTCTGGAATCAGCGACAATCTGCTGAAAATCTTCATTGCTAATTACAGGTAATAAGTGATCGTACAACTGCATAGATTGTAAACAGTTATTAATATGGGAGACTGCTGTGTTATAACCCTCAATTTTCTCTTTAACAACATTCAGTAAGCGTTGATTACTCAGAATTTTGTCTTCTGCTTCCTGTTGTAAAGTTTGTTCTAAATAAGCACGAGCTTGGGAGTATTGCTGTAATATATTATCTTCTTGCTCTTGTGCCATGGCTAATAATTGCCTCTTGAGGATGGTGTTGATAGTTTGACGCAAAGATTTACAAACTGTCTGGGAAACCTTGGGTTCAAAATCCAACTTTAACAATTGTCTAATTGCTGGTTCAGCTTCTAGCATACTTTGGGAATCGTAACTTTGGGAGGTTTGCAGCAAAGTTTGACGAAATTGATATATAGAAAAAGTCCCCTCATCATAAAATCTCGGACTTTCTCGCACAAAGCGATCGCATTCTGCACTAGCTGCATTATCCAAAATCACTGAGACGTTTTTGGCGGTAGCTTTCACCTGTTCCTCAATCCCCCCATCATTACCTAATAAACGATACAATTGACGATAGTATTCTGATTTGCGAATCTTTTCAATTAATTGCCTAAACAAATTATTTACTAATTGTTGACAACATTCGCTCAAAATATCTTCTAACTCGTTTGCTAAATAATAAAACGCTTCTACTAAAATCGCTAGTAAAGGCGCAGTGGAATTGCGGGGATGGCTAAGGGTAGAACGTTGATAAGCATCAGCGACGGAAAATGTGTTTAGTAACTCATCTAAACGCCGAATCATCCGCCCTTGTAGTTGGCGAAAATCAGCCTCAAAAGTATCACAGGAATTATTAATTATTAGGTTGACCTCTTCTGTGATGTGCTGACCAAATTCTTTAGATACTTGCTGGAGTTGCTGATTCAGCCGTTGTAACTCCTGCGCCTTCATCCCCTCAATTTCTCGCGGTTGACTATCTAGTTTTATGTATTCAGTTTGATAATGTTTTTTTAGTTTAATACAAACATCTTCTAAATCATCCGCCAAATTTTCAAATAGCTGTGGGCGCTTTTCTTCTACCAAATATTTAGTAATCGCTGTGCGAAATTCCTCAATACCACTATCTTGAATTAGCTGATTAATTAAAGGCGCTCCCTGCTCTGCTAAAATTCTGACATAATTCTCATTGGGAGTTTCATAACTGTTTACCGAAATGCGAAAATGACTGGATGAGAGCTTACCGGAATTAGCACAGTAGCGGTTAAACTCATTAATAAATTGCGGTGTTTCTTCTCTCCCATTGCTACTTTTAACGGTATCTGCAAAAACAGAATTTAACCCAAATCTATCGCTGATATTTGTATGTTTAATCTGACTGCCGTAAAATCCCAGTAATCCACTGGTTTTATAAACCCTAGGAGCATCACGAAACTCTTTACTAATTAAGTCATCTAAGCGCTGCCTTAACTGGGTATTATACCAGGTTTCATCAATGCGGTTAAAGGTGTAGAAAATGCGATCGCGTATTCCCCCATTGTCTCGCATTATTTCTAAAAGTTCCGTTTCCTCCTTGGTCATATCACCAGCAGCAGCAGGTTTTAATACACACACCACCGCCGATGTATCCGGATGTTGAATTTTGGCGTAAGTTAATTGTGCATCCTTTTCTACGGGGGCATCGATACCTGGCGTATCAATAATTACATTACCATCTTCTAACAGGGGATGATTGCAGTAATATTCAATTCGTTTTAAAACAGAGCTATTACTACCACGCCGCGCATATCCTGCAGCTTCCTTAAGATTAGAAAAATTAAATTGCTCCATGGAATATGTAGCATTATTCATCGTTTGAATATGTTGACGATTTGCCTCATACCCCTCAAGTAGTAATATTAAAGCCTTCCCTTGTTTTGCTCGTTCCGATTTACTTTCTCCACCTTCTTGCTGAATAATAGCATTACAACCTTGACGCAGTAAATCAATAATTTCAGTTTGGTTAATATTAGCTCCTGTTTGAAATCCCAACTTTTCACATAAAAAACTGGCTTGTTCGCGAATTTCTACTTCACTTAAAAAGGTTAAAACCACCCTTTCCTGATCTAATGGTGCATACTCAATTCTGCATTCTGTACCTGTAGCGTGTCCTTCTGCACTGTATAGTAATTCCCGTTCTAGTAGTGCATTAATCAACATCGACTTACCCGCACTAAATGCACCTGCAAAGACAATTTCAAACTGCGGTGAAACGACTTTTTCCAGAGAAGTTTGTACAGATGTAATATCTTCAGAGCGCAAAGGTGGCTCTTGTTGCAACAGTTGTAATACAGTTTCAACTTGCTCTTTTAAATTTTCACACTGGGTAGGGATGTTGGACATGATTCTTTATCTATAATTATCTAAGTATTCAGCCTGTATACGATTCAGTGGGAATCGTATATTATTTTTCCTATGCACCAAAGCAACTATCGCACCACAGGATAAGTCATCACAGACTTCACCGTGGCTATACCTGTGTTTTCCTCTTCTTTCTTCTTTTCCTTCAGCTGGGAGTTGAGCGCCTCCACTTCCCGCGAATAGTCCCATGTCTTCCTTTTAACTAAATATGCATTTACATCACGAGTTTTGATTTTTCCCCCGTGCTTCTCAATCAGGGTCACCAGATTAGGCTTTAACTCCTCCAATTCCTGCTCTAGAGTCGCCTGCATCTGCTTAATTTCCCGATATCTATGAAAATACTCAGACTCATCATACCCTAAATCAACTAGGGGTAACTCAGGCTCAGTTAAGTTTTTATTTAGTGGTGGTTGGAACTTTTGAATATTCTGGTATTCCCAGTCATGCAAATCATCTACATCATCCCAATTTAAGTAACATATCCACTGACCGCCATTACTTTTAAAATCCCCAGTCCGCTCATGGTTTTGGTGTCTCTGTCTTAAGCTACTCGTAGAAATACCAACATACCAAACCCTGTAAGCATCATCACATATAAAGTAAATACCTGGTGAATCAGGTAAATTATGGTGTTCACCTAGCATCACCTTAGCTAGTTTTTTAATTATTATCTCCATCACACAACTTCATTAATTCCAGTATTTAAAAATACTAGCATCTTGAGTATAAATAAAAAAATACCTCTAAAGATAGATTTCAAATCCTCAAAAAGAGGCATTGCGCCTTGATTTTAATCCTTCCCGTTCCTCCATACTGGTAATAAAGTATCTAAATTTACTATATTTTGTTGAAATTTCTGAGTATTTTTCCATAGCACAGTAAACCCACCAGCACCCAGCCTATATTGGGGAAACAGCCGATAACAAGGAATATCAGTTAAATGAGATTGATATTCCCCTAAATAACTAACTGTAACTGGTTGAAAATCAGGGAACCGTGACATAAACCATTGACAAACCTCCTCATTTTCCTCCGGAGAGTAAGTACAGGTCATATAAGCAAGATAGCCCTGGGGTGCAACTAATTGAGCCGAATTAGCTAGAATCCTCTTTTGTCGATTAGCACTTTTATTAATCGCTGTGGGATGAAAACAGCCAGGGGCTTTTTCACCTTTAGCGACTAAAGATTGTCCAGTACAAGGCGCATCAACTATAACTAAATCACTAGATAATGGGATTTGCTCCGTAAAAATACTAGAATCTCGACTCACCACAGTACAAGGGCTAACTTGACAACGCTTTAAATTAGAAATCAGCATCCCTAAACGTTTACCAATGACCTCATTACAAATTAGTAAATTAGGTTGCAAAGCTTTCCAAGCAAAAATACTCTTACCCCCAGGGGAAGCACACATATCAAAAACCAAATTCACCGACTGGGGAATCATTAATAAAACTGTAGCCGCAAACACAGAAGAAAAATCTAAACAATAAAAATCACCTTGTTGATGCAGAGGATGTTTACCAGGCTTTTCTCCTAATGATAAACGCTGCACAAAATCTGGTTGCCAATTTATTGATGATTCTACGGTGAAAGGTGATAAATTAAGCTGATTTTTACACCAAATAATTGCTGGGTTAAAGGGTTGAGGATTCATTAATGAATCAATAAACTGTTCTTGTTTATCAGGGTTTTCAAACAACCGGCGCGAGAGTTTAAGTAATAAATTTGATGGTTTTTCCATTAGTAAAAATGTGACAGAAGAACAATGCTATAGATGGTCTTGGCTGCATACTGAAAATATCATGACCGGTTAATCCAACTGAATCAAGAATGTTTGCTCCTACTCAAGAACTGAGTCCTGGGTTGAGGGAGTCAAGTCGCCAAAATTGTTCGGAGATGATGATAAATGTTCGATAATTTCCCGGATAAATTACGCCGAGAAGCGCAATTATGGCGAGATGAAGGGCTAATTAGCGCTTCCCAGTACGAAAACTTAGCAGAACGTTATCGATTTAAGAACCTAGAAGCAGCATCACGCGATCGCTTTGTGGTCACTGTGATTGGTATAGGTAGTATCCTCTTGTGTTTAGGTATAATTACCTTCATAGCCACAAATTGGCAATCATGGTCACGAGAAGTCAAATTTATCTTGATGATCAGTTTATTTCTCTCAACTAGTATCACGGGTTTTTCTACATGGGTAGAAGCTAAATCTGGGAACAACGAAAAGAGAAAACAGCAACAAAGTAAACGTATTTTGGGAGAGGGATTACTAATTTTAAGTGCCTTCTTTTTAGGTGCAAACATATTGCTCATGGCACAGATTTTCAATATTAGCGGTTCCATGGCAGAACTGTTTTTAGCCTGGGGATTTGGCGTTCTAGTCATGGCCTACAGTTTGTGTTTAAACTCCCTGGGAATTATGGCCATTATCCTCAGCCAAATCGGTTACTGGGCGGGAAGAGAAGACTTTGGGGTTTCCACAGTTGACTGGAATTGGGTAAGTTTAGCAGTTCGACATATGCCCTTATTGTCATGGTTACTATTTGTACCCTTAGCATATTTTTGTCGCTCTCGCTTGATTTTTGTGGTAGCAGCCTTTGTCTTTGCTGGTACTTTGCAGTTGAATCTCAATCCCCTACCACTGCTGAACCTGGACAATATAGCCCCTTGGGTGGCCTCCTTTGCCTTTGCACTGCCACCTGCATTATTCTGGAGTTATGACGATTTACTTTTCCCCACAGTCAATTACAGGTTATTTCAACCTCTGGCGCGTAACCTGGCATTGATATTTTTTGGACTAGTCTTTTATGTCTTGTCTTTCCGTTGGCAATGGGTAGCCCCAACATTGAATACCTTGATGCCAAATAGTAACAATAATCTATTCATGTCTCTGCCTGTAATCGATTTAGGGGTTCTCAGTGGTTTAGCAGTATTACAATGGTTATCAATGCTGCGTCTGCGAAATAACCCCCCCCGCAGGGAAGTGATTTTTACTCTTGCTGTTGTTACTACCTTTTTGGCTTTCATCATTATTACACCTTTCTGGCATTTAGCTATTACCCGCATTGATGAATTAGGCAGTTTCATCTTTAATGTACTTTTCGCCTTCTTAGCATTCGGGTTAATCCGAGAGGGGTTAAAGTTAAACAACAGGAGCAGATTTTGGGGAGGTATGCTATTATTAACCTTACAAATTATTAGTAGGGTTATAGAGTATAATACAGACCGACTTTTTCAGTCCCTGGTATTTGTGATCTGCGGTTGGGCATTAATTACTGCCGGACTTTGGTTTGAACGTCGCTTACCTAGTAAATCCAGTTCCTAATTAAAGTTTGGTCACAATTAGGGACATTCAAGTGGGTGGGTGGTTTACCCTTTTTAGAGAATCTCTGCGTCAGTCCTAATTCTGGTAGTTCATCCAGACGCAATTTTGACTAATAACTCTTCATCTTAGGACTAGGCTCATGAGAAATGATTCCTCTGAATCGACTGGAAAGCAATCACCTAGAACATTATCCCCTGAAGTGGAATTTTCTGAGAAGCTGAGTTTTAAAGATTACCTCACTGCTAGTGAACAAAGAGCGAACCAGCCTCTACGTTTTTGGCGGCTATTAGTTCCCCTCTTAATTCAAACGGGAATTATCCTGGCCGTTCCCACCCAAGCAATGTATACTAGCATTGCTGGTAGGGATGTAATCTTGCAAACACTGGCTCAAAACCCTAATAATGTGGTTCAAGATTTTTTTCTCACCTTGGAATACAATATATCCCGCGTGGACAATTTGAGAAGGCTTCCCGGTTGGAATGATTTATTCAGAAGCAATCAGGGGAGAAACAGACAACTTCTCCCTGGGACTAACTTATACGTGATATTGCAAGAGCAACAAATTTCCTCCGGTCGTGGTGTTCCCAGTCCTTGGCGACCAATCAGGGTGACTAGCAATTTACCCGAATCTCTTCCCAGCAATCAAGTCGCTTTAAGAGGTGTCTATCAAGATAATGCCATTATCTACGGAATAGAAACATACTACCTCCCAGAACCACAAAGGCAGCAAGTTAGTAACGATATTTTCCAAAGCGTTCGGCAAACTAGAGGAAATAGACCCCCACAAATTCGACCAATTACCGTTAGAGTCAAAGTAGACCCTCAAGGTAATTCTGTACCCGTTAGTTTGTGGGTACGCGATGCTTACGGCGATCGCAACTATCGCAATTATCGCCTTTAATCCTCATGACGTAAATTCCATGATACACCGGCCGCCGCCCCTGCGCCTGCTACCAAACCTGTAGCCATTCCTTGGATAGTTCTTTGTATGGGGTCTTGTGTGAGACAATCACTAGTCACAGTCTGAGATTGCAAGCAAGAATTACTTTCTGCCCAGCTGGATGTACCCCCTAGGATTACACCCGCGAGACTACAGGAACAAACGAGCAACAACAGGCGCTTGGTTTTTCTATCCATGGATGGATGCTTTCAAGGTGAGGATGAGATAACTAACCTCAACTAATGTACACCTGTTTCTCTAAATTGACCACTGATTCATCCGGCAAGAAAATACTTGTCCTTAGTTACGTCCTGTGCCCATGACTTTGTGAATTAAGTCCAGGTGTTGGGGTAAGCAGACTCGTCGCAAGTCGTAGCGACTGACGATTTCCTGGCGCGCATTGTCCCGTATTTGTTGCATTCTGTTGGGATGTTCCAGTACCTCACCTATGCGATCGCATATATCCCCTGGGCTAAAAAAGTCCACCAATAAACCCGTTTCCCCATCTCGAATCACTTCCTCCACAGGGGGAGTGCGGGAACCAACTACCAGACAGCCACAGCTCATGGCTTCCAGCATCGACCAGGAAAGCACAAAGGGATAGGTTAAATATATATGGACACTGGAAACTTGAAATAGTCCCAGCAGTTGGTAATAAGGCAATTGGCCAACAAAGTGAACTCGACGGGGGTCTAACTGGTCTTTCACCTCATCCAAATATATCTGCTTCCAGGTTTTACCCTTTGGGGGGGCTGAACCATAGCTGACTCCATCTCCCCCTATAATCACCACGTGAGCCTGGGGGCGTTCCCGCAAAATCCGGGGTAAAGCACGCATAAATATGTGATATCCCCGGTACGGCTCCAGATTGCGACTGATAAAGGTAATTACCTCGTCGGAGCGTTTGAGCCTCAGGGATTGCTCTTGGGGGTTGAGGGTGACGGTGACCTCAGGATTGGGACAGACCACATCTGTATCAATGCCATCATGGATTACCTCCAGTTTGTGGTGGAAAATTACCGGGTGTGAGGACTTCTGATACGCAGTGGGACAAACGCCAACATCCAGTGCTTCCAGGGAAATTAGATGATTAGCGTTCCGGGTGCGGATTTTGCATTCTAAATCTGTGCTAGAAGGAAATTCAGGATCAAAAGCAGTATCATGGCCGTGGCTCTGATAGTAAAATTCAAACAGCCCAATGGTGGGAACATTTGGGTATACATCCTTGAGATATAACCCCTCCCCCCAGCCGGGATGGACTAGAATTAAATCGGGGATAAAGCCCTTTTTCTGGAGGCTATGTAGCGATCGCAGCACCTGCTGTCCCCGTCGCACCTGTCCCTCAAATCCCTGGAGATAATGATGGGTTGTCGGACTACCTTTTTGGGGAGGTTTATAGCCAAACTGCTCCACACCCGGTAGGGGAAGGGGTTGCTTGGCTTCTCCCAAGCCCACGACTTGATGCCCATCCCGGGCTAATGCTGGGGCTAGATGCTTATACTGTCCAGGAAAGTTTTGATGGATGAATAGAACCTTCATTGCACATACAGAGCGTACTTGATAAATTTGATTGTAGCTATAAATACCCTAAATTTTGCAGGTTCATTTTAGTGATTGTGAGTTTCTAGAATTATTGTTTCCCAAGCACTCAAACCACAACCGCCTCTGCAACACCACCTTGAATTTTATGCATTGCATCCAGTAAGCTTTGCAGTTGCTGATCGGCTTTCAAGACTGCTAAACCCCTTACCGTTACCTTACCCGGAGAGTAAACAAAGCGGGTCTTGAGATGTTCTGGTAAGTTGGCTGCTAGTAAATTCCAAGCCGGTTCTTCCATGGGAGTTTCTAAAACAATGTGTTGTTTATTCTCTGGTTTAATGCGGCTAAATCCTAACTTTTTCGCTACCTGTTTGAGTTCCATTACCCGTAAAAGTTGATTAGCCGGGACTGGTATGGCACCATAGCGATCGCCCCACTCCGCCGTGATATACTTTAATTCTTGTGGAGATTTTGCCGCCGCCACTGCCCGGTAAGCACTCATCTTTTGATCCACGTCGGGAATATAATCAGATGGAATAAATGCTGTGAGGTTGAGGTCAATTTGAGTATCATCAACTTTGGGTATTTCTTGTCCGCGAATTTCTCGAATCGCCTCTTCTAACATTTCCATATACAAATCAAAGCCGATGGCTTCCATTTGACCTGATTGTTCTGCACCTAACAAGTTACCCACACCTCTGATTTCCATATCGCGCATCGCCAGTTGATACCCCGAACCAAGTTGGGTAAATTCCTGAATCGCCCGCAGTCTTTGCCGTGCTGCATCAGATAAATTTTCTTGCTTGGGATAGAATAACCAAGCATGGGCTTGTATTCCCGCCCGTCCCACACGACCACGCAGTTGGTATAATTGAGATAACCCGAAACGGTGAGCATCTTCAATTAAGATTGTGTTGACTCGGGGAATATCTAAACCAGATTCAATAATTGTTGTACAGACGAGAATATCCGCTTCACCATTACTGAAAGTCAGCATAGTTGATTCTAAATCGCTTTCATCCATTTGACCATGAGCGATCGCAAACCTCGCCCCCGGTATCATTTGCCGTAAATTAGTTGTCAGTTCTTCGATGCCTTCCACCCGTGGAACTACATAAAATATTTGCCCTCTTCTGTCTAATTCCTGACGAATTGCCGTGCGCACCATTTCCGGGTTTAATGGCGCTAGGTGGGTTTTAATAGCTCTTCTGGTAGGAGGTGGTGTGGTAATTAAACTCATTTCCCGAATCCCTGACAGAGACATA
Organism: Anabaenopsis tanganyikae CS-531; assembly: GCF_029891675.1. Taxonomy (NCBI): domain Bacteria; kingdom Bacillati; phylum Cyanobacteriota; class Cyanophyceae; order Nostocales; family Nodulariaceae; genus Anabaenopsis; species Anabaenopsis tanganyikae. The sequence continues at coordinate 7,398 of NZ_JANQDF010000086.1, read as the reverse complement.
TATAAGGTACGGGGAATGGGAGTAGCCGAAAGTGTGAGGACATCAACTTGAGTTTTTAAGGTTTTAATTTTTTCCTTTTGATTCACCCCAAACCGTTGCTCTTCATCCACCACCAACAGTCCTAAATCACGAAAAGTGACATTCTTACCTAAAATTTGGTGTGTACCGACAACTATATCTAATTCCCCCGTGGCTAATCGCTTTTGAATGGTGCGGCGTTCTTCAGCACTGCGAAAACGATTCAGTAAGCCAATAGTTACCGGGTAAGGAGCAAAGCGTTCTTTGAGGGTGTGGTAGTGCTGCTGAGTCAAAATTGTCGTGGGTGCAAGTAGTGCAACTTGCTTACCCGCAGTGACAGCCTTGAAAATAGCCCGAATTGCCACCTCTGTTTTACCAAAACCCACATCCCCACAAACTAAACGATCCATGGGGCGATCGCTTTCCATATCTCGTTTGACATCTTGTACAGCTTTGAGCTGATCTATAGTCGCTTGGTAGGGGAATGAGTCTTCCATTTCTTCTTGCCAAGGCATATCTTGGGGATAACTATAGCCTTGTTGTTTAGATCGAGCTGCGTACAGTTTTAGCAAATCCACCGCCAACTTTTTGATGGCCTTACGAACTCGGTTTTTAGTATTTTCCCAAGCCTTACCAGTCATTTTGTGCAGTTCTGGTGGTTTGTCCCCCGTGCGGCGAAACCGAGATAAAGCAGCGACTTGATCAGCAGCAACTCTGAGGATACCGTCAGCATACTGCACCACCAGATAATCACGGGTTTCATGATTAATAGTTAAGCTTTCCAACTTCATAAACTGACCGATTCCGTGACTTTTGTGAACTACATAATCACCTTGACGCAGCTTATTGGGGTCTACTTGCTTGGAAATGGCTTGGCGACGCTTGCGGATATATCCCGGTGTGGCCAGGGAATGCTGTCCGTAAAATTCCCGATCAGTGATGACTATCAGTCGAAATGTAGGCAGGATAAAACCTTCTAGTTCCGCTAAACCGGAATACTTTATGGCTGTAGGTATATGGTTAATTTGTAATTTATCAATTGCTTGGTAGTCCCGCGGATTGGGGACAAATTGCGCCGGACAATCGTGTTCTTGTAGTAGAGAGACAGAACGGGAAGGTTGGGCAGAAATCAGCCAAATGGAGAAATTGCGATCGCGTTCTTGTCGCAGAATGTCCGCCAGCTTGCCAAATTGGTGTGGTGTTACCGGCAATGAGCGGCTAGCAAGATTTATACCACTGTTCTCTTCGGCTAATTCAGATAAATATAAAGTTTTAAACTTAGTTACATCTATGAGGCATTCATCAAAAGACCGATGAATTTTGGGTAACTCTGAGAAAATCGGGCTAGATTCTTCCCTATGACTCATACCCCATTGTTCCTGGGCATTTTCTACCCAGCGATCGCTATGTGCACGACACTGTTCTGGTTCATCAACAGCAATCAGGGTATTTTCACTTAAATAATCTAAGAGTGATGCTGGTTTTGTGAAAGCCAACCCCAGAAAACGACGACTCCCTTCTAGAAGTTCCGAGTCTGATTTCCCCTCAACCTGATCTTGTAATGCTTCCCAGACAATAGGAGCAAAACTAGTAGGAGTCAGGGTAATTTGGTCAATTTTATCCAGGGCAGAACGTTGACTAGCAGCATCAAATTCGCGGATTTTCTCAATCTCGTCACCAAACCACTCTAATCTAACTGGCATTCCCGAAGAAACAGGAAAGACATCGACAATATCACCGCGCCGACTCCATTGACCTTCTGTTTCCACCAGTGGTACTCTTTCATACCCCAAATTGGTAATTTTTGCCCCGAAGGTATCCAGGTCAAACTCCATCCCCCGCTTCACCGTCAGACAGAAAGGTATAAAAGCTGCTGGTGGTGGTAAATGGGGTTGTAACGCCCCAGCAGTAGCGACAATTGCAAGATTGGTGTTGCTTTCCCCCTTCCCATTTACCAAATCAGCCAGAACTTGCATCTGTCCCCAAGTCATTTCCGTTTCCGGGTCAAAGGGTTCATAAGGAGACGCTTCGGAAGTGGGGTAAAAATGCACCGTCTGCCATCCCATAGCCTCCAACTGTGCATAAGCGCGTCCGCCTTCCTCCAGAGTTGGAACTACTACCAATAAATTTCTGCCAGAATTTTGGGCCAATGCTGAAGCTATTAGACCTTTGGGTAGGCGAGAAATGCCATTTAACCGCAATTCTTGTTGGCGATTTAACTGAGAAAGTAATTCAGTGTTGAGAGGCGATCGCCCCAAGGCGCGCACAATAGAAGAAAATGCCATAAGTTTTACTACAGGAGGAAGTCCTTAAAAATCACAGAAATTACAGTTAGTTTATATTCACCATTTTAAGAGTGTTCCAGCCGTTATTAACTTCACTTACAGAATTGTCCTCACTTACCTGGAGCCAGAGGGGTCATGACCAATGACATTTTTGTACATCTGTGGTTAATTTTTCTTATTAATTCTCGACAATCACCAACACAGCGGTAAAAGCCCTCCTATGATTACTAAATACTAAAAGGTGTATGAGCTTCTCACCTTCACCTAGATTCAGTGGCAATTCTCAAAAATGTCCTCCATCACGTTTGAAATGTTGGTCCTTTTGGCGCTAATTATAGCTAATGGTGTATTTTCTCTGGCGGAGATGGCAGTGGTCTCGGCAAGTAAACTTAGGTTACAGCAGCTGGCGAATCAAGGAGATGCCAAAGCCCGGGTAGCCTTAGCACTAGCTGAGTCGCCAAATGATTTTCTCTCCACCATTCAATTAGCAATTAACCTCTCAATTATCCTCACAGGGGCTTGGTTAGGAGCAATCATTACAACTAGAATCTCAGTATATATACGTTTGATTCCCTTCTTGGCATCTTATAGTCAACCCCTAGCTTTCGCGGTAGTAGTTGTCATAATTACCTATTTTTCCATGATTATTGGTGAATTATTACCAAAACGTCTGGCATTAAATAACCCAGAAGCAATTGCCAAGTTTATCGCTATTCCCATGCAACGCCTAGCCGCATTTACTTCACCATTGGTGTATTTCCTCAGTGCTTCTACTGATATAATAGTGCGAGGATTGGGGATGACGCCCCATCTGGGTCCACAGGTTACGGAGGAAGAAATTAAGATTTTAATTGAACAGGGAACGGAAGCCGGAACCTTTGAGGAGGCGGAACAAGATATGGTTGAGCGAGTTTTTCGTTTAGGCGATCGCCCTGTGAGTTCTTTTATGACACCCCGTCCTGATATTGTTTGGCTGGACTTAGAGGACTCACTGGAACAAAACCGCCAAAAGATCATTGAAAGTGCCTATTCTAGGTATCCAGTTTGTCAGGGAGGATTAGACAATGTTTTGGGGATAATTCCAGTTACCGACTTACTAGCCAGGTGTTTCCGCAGTGAACCCATGGACTTAACAGTGGGATTGCGGCCACCTGTCTATGTACCAGAAATCACACGCGGTTTAAAAGTATTGGAATTGTTTAAACAAACCATTACTTACATGGCTTTGATAGTGGATGAATATGGTGTAATTCAAGGATTAGTAACTCTTAACGACATCATGAGCGAAATCGTCGGTGATGTTCCAGAGGAACCGGGGGAGGAAGAACCCCAAGCAGTACAACGGGAGGATGGTTCCTGGCTCTTGGATGGAATGTTATATATAGATCAGTTTTATGAACTTTTTCATCTTGAAGAGTGGGAAATTGGCGAAAGAGGTAGCTATCAAACATTGGGTGGTTTTGTGATCAATCATCTGGGTCGTATTCCTGTAGTTGCAGACTATTTTGAATGGCGGGGGATGCGTATTGAAGTTATGGATATGGACAGTAACCGGGTTGATAAAGTCCTGGTCATCCCAAAGTTAGATGACGAGGTAGAGATTAGGGAGAATGATGATGAGCTTGCTAATGAGTAATTCCTAAGTTTTCGATAACCGCTTGACTTCCGCACCAGCTAACATTTCATGGGCTTGTGCTAACTTATGAGGAATTTTATCCGCGTGGGGACTATTGGCCAGAGATGGTCGTAAGTCTAGTTCCTCTAAGCGGTCTGCTTTACTACCTGGAAACCAGTGACTACCGTGACCTAAGAGATTGTAGCGCATTTTAGCATAGTCAATTAAATCGTAGGCGATCGCTAAATTTAACAACCACAAAATCACAGGAATATTCACCCGTCCTGGTGTTTCCTCAAAGGTGGGTAAGTTACTATCCCAAGTTTTTACCCAGTCTTCTCCTAAAGTAGCGATCGCTTCTTGTTCTAACTTACGCAAAATTGGCGGCAGAATTTCCTCTGCCCGGTTTAAATATTCCAAACTCTTGAGATGTTCATCAAAATCTTGGGGTCTAGCAGCACCTAAACTCAAAGTATGGACTTCTGGATGACTCAGACAAAACAAATCATTAAACACCATGGGACTTAAGGGAGCGCAAAGATTAACTAACTTTTGTGGTGGTTTATATAGCATCCCCCCTTTATCTGAGGGACTAATAATAAATACCCCCATATCGTGATGTTGAGCCGCTGTAATTGCCTCCCAATTCCATTGATTAATGTAGTACCAATGTAGATTGACATAATCAAATTTATTGGTATTAATTGCTTCTACAATCAAGTCCTTAGAACCATGGGTAGAAAAGCCGATAAATTTGACTTTTCCCTCTTTTTGTAACTGCTGCGCCACTTCTAAACAGCCACCAGGACGGATGCTATGATCCAAAGATTCCCCATGATTAATTCCATGTAATCCCAGTAAATCAACGTAATCTAACTGGAGATTTTGTAGTGATTGTTCAAAGGTTTGGCGAAATTCGTCGGCATCTGCAACCGGACAGACCTTCGTTTGTACAATTATCTCCTCCCGGGGAAACTGAGGTAATATCCTTCCCAATTGTATTTCTGATGTCCCATAACCGCGAGCCGTTTCAATGTGATTAATCCCTAGTTCCACCGCGCGGCGAATAGTTGCTTCCAGATTAGCCTGACTATCCGCAGGAATTTCCGAGTCTGGCACATCTTGCCATTTAAACTGGTATCTCATACCCCCACAAGAAAAAACAGGCATCTGTAATTCCGTGCGGCCAAACCTTCTATATAACATTAGCTAATTGTGAAATTACTACTAATTCAAATGTACAAAAATTTCCCAGATATAGCCGTTTCTACTCAGCCCAACTCAGGATTAATCTGTGTTTATCTGGGTTTATCTGTGGTCAATTAATTCCCACTCCAAGTATCCATCTTCCAGGGTAGGCATGATGCCCACCCTAGCTGACACCCACTAAGCAGCATCTTGTAACTCAGCCGTGCGGACTGAAATTACTTGTATCTGATTACCGCGTTGCACCTTGACTTGTAAGACTTGACCAAGGCGACTATTTTCTACAAGATTCTGTAAATTATCAGCACTGGTGACTGATTCCCGGTCAACTTGTACAATCACATCACCGCGTCGGATACCCGCAATTGCCGCAGGTGAATCTGGTATAACTCGCATCACCAAAACACCATTAACTTCTGGGATTTGAATAGGAGAGTTAGGGTCAAGATTATTTTGCCTTGCTAGCTGGGGGGTTAAAGTAATCATTTGTACACCCAAATAGGGGTGAATCACTTTGCCATCACGTTGCAATTTTAAAGCGATCGCCTTAGCCTTATCAATGGGAATAGCAAAACCAATACCCATAGCATCAGGACGAATAGCAGTATTAATGCCGATAACTTCCCCACGCTCATTTAATAGTGGACCCCCGGAGTTACCAGGATTAATCGCCGCATCGGTTTGAATAAAGTCTAAGCGTTTGTCAGCGATCCCAACTTGGGCGCTAGAACGTTTGAGAGTGCTGACAATTCCCAAAGTGACGGTGTTATCAAATCCTAAAGGATTACCCACTGCGATCGCCCAGTCTCCCACTTGTACTGTATCCGAAGAACCCAAAGCCGCCACCGGTAAATCCTGGTCAGGGTTAATCTTCACCACTGCTAAGTCTGTAACTTCATCAATCCCTTTAACTTTGCCTTCATAAGTGCGACCATCCTTGAGGCGGACTGTGACTTTATCAGCTTGGTCTACTACATGGGCATTGGTTAAAATCAGACCACGTTTATCAATAATGAACCCAGAACCTAAACCGCGCAACTGTTCAGTGGGTAACTGTTGGGGGATATCACCAAAAAATCGCCGGAAGAATGGGTCTTCCAGAAATGGGTCGATGCGACGAGTAATGGTGCGTTCTGTGTCAATACGTACCACTGCATTTCCCACACGATTTACAGCTGCGGTAACAAAGCTAGTGCTACCTATAGCCGCTTTTGCTGGGGATTCCTGTTGAGGGATGATATCTGATATTGGGGTTGGTATAGTCATATCATCCTCACCCCTGACCACAGTCGGCGCTGGGTCTGCTTGGGACGGTAACACATGAAAAGTACCCAACGTTAGCCCCACGCCTACAATTATGGCTAACAGATAAGAACTGAATTGACGTAGAAAACCGCCTACTTGAGAAAATCGCATAATCACAACCTAATCTAGAAGGTTAATTGTGAGACGTTTTGAAACATCTATTTACATTTATTTTGACAAAATCGATGATAACCGATACTTTTTTGCTAACATTCATTAACAAATACACTCTTGAAGAGAGGGCGTATCAACCAATGCACGAAGGAAAATCCCTCGCGCACCATTCATGTCCCGGCTCATTACCCGCCCATCAGATGGAGACTTAACGAACTTAGCACCACCAAGGTTGGGGATGATTTCACCAGTCCAACTGACTGTTTTTGATGTGTACGCTTCGTTCACATCCATCACTACTTTATTAGTCTCAAAAGCCTTATGCTTGAGAAACTGCTTAAATCGGTAGTGAGAGAGTGTTAACATTTGGCGCACTGACTTTGACCTAATTCGTCGTTTCGCCTTCTGAGACATTTGGGATGTTTCAAAGGTTGGCAGTAAAATCATGTCAAAGTTATCAACCAAAAATCGAGCAGTTTTCTTGTGCAATTCGTCTACAAGGTTTTTGATTTTACCTCGCAGTCTACTAGCAGCAAGTTTCATCCTTCTTCTTTGTTTGCACTTGGCTTTAGTGAATTTAGAAATTAACTTATCTAAACGAAAACATAGTTTCTGAATTCCCAGATTAGCAGATGTGCCAATTTCACCAAAACTACATTCAGAAAAGAAGGTGATAAATGTTCTGATGCCGGGGTCAAGTGCTACAACACGTCCTTGGTTATCAGACTTCTGTTGCAGCACATCCTCTGGAACTGTCAAATAGTAATCACCGTATGCAAATACTAAACGACAGTCGCCAAAGCTTTGTGGTAAGGCTTCTTTCAAGGTTGCCTTACCTAATATAGTGTGGTAAAT
>NZ_JANQDF010000085.1:0-25475 GCF_029891675.1 Anabaenopsis tanganyikae CS-531 | reverse complement strand
TGGTCTCCGAATAACTTCTTATTGCGGATTCCTGTTATAATTTTTGATTAACCTTGGGTTTCTCTACCCAAACTAAATCTTCTTGACGAGGATTGGTTATTCTTTAACTTTCAAAGTATTTTGTTTTCTCGGTTCAGGTGTTTTCGGCTCTCGCCTTGGCACTTATTTAATATATCTATTCTATCTGGTTTCGTCAAGGGGTTTGACAAACTTTTTTTTTAGGTCACATACTCCGGCTTCTTTCCCTTGCTCCGAGCGCTTTTTGCCCCTTCTGTGTGAATCTCAAATCTCAACACCTGGTTTTTTCTTGGGTCTTCCCCTGGGGCTTTACCTGAGTTATTCCTATTTTCAGTCCTCAATGCCAGATATTGTATATATAGCAATCCTAAATGATTCATGAACAATTTCTGTTCCGGTGTTCCGGTGTTCCGGTGTTCCGGTGTTCCCTTTCCTCACTGATAATTTCTCAAGTCAAATAGGATGACTATATATATGACTGACAATCAAAATCAGGTTTAAATCCATGAATAACTATGACTGGATTGTGGTCGGGGGGGGAATTACCGGGGCGGCGATCGCCTACGAACTGCGTAAAATAGGCTGGAGCGTGCTTTTGTTAGAGCAACACCAAACAGCCCAGAATGCCACTCGCTATAGTTATGGTGGGTTGGCTTATTGGTCTGGGACTACACCCCTAACGCGCCAACTATGTCAAGAGTCCATCGCCGTCTACCAGAATTTGAACCAGGAATTAGAAGCTCAAACCGAGTTGCGGGAAATAGATTTATTACTAACCATCGCCGCCGATCAAGACCCAAAAGCAACCGCTGCATCCTATAGTCATGTTGGTATTCCCCCTCAGTTACTCGATATCAAACAGGCTTGCGAGTTGGAACCAGTACTTAACCCACACTCCATCGCTGGTGCTCTAACTGTGAAACATGGTCACATTAACCCCCACAAAACAACCCAAGCTTATATCCAAGCCTTCCTCCGTGCTGGGGGTGAAATGGAAATTGCGCAGGTGATTGATTTCCAGACCGTCTCATCTGCTGACACCGGAATTAAGTTGACAGGTGTTCGCACAACCATTGAAACTTACCACTGTGACAACGTGGTAATTTGTGCCGGGGGCTTCAGCCGACAACTGCTAAAATTAGCAGGTATCCCCATCAAGCTGTATTTTACCCATGCAGAAGTAATTCAAACACCACCTGTTGACTTGAAATTAAACACCTTAGTAATGCCCGCAAATTTACAAAGGTTTGACTTAGAAGCGGAATCTAGTAAAATAGAAGCCTTGTGGCAAGACACAACCAAAGAACCAGTGCCGCCGATTTTAGATGTAGGTGCGATTCAATTTCAAGATGGTAGTTTGCGCCTGGGTCAAATTAGCCGAGTCCTCACAGACCCTTTTGCCCAAATAAATGCACAGGAAAGCGAAAAATGGCTAAGAACCAGTATTCAGCAAGTACTACCTCCATTAGCCAACTTACCAGGAACTTGGCATCATTGCTTAGTGGCTTTTAGTGGCGATCGCCTACCCTTAGTTGGTGCTATTCCAGGATTTGAGGGTATTCATGTTTTTTCCGGTTTTAGTAACCCATTGGTAATTATACCGCCTTTAGCGCGGCGCTTTGCCGATTTTGTCGCTGGTAAAAAAGATCAAATTATTACTCAGTTGTCCCCTGGGCGTTAGGAATGCTGGGTTGGTGGCTATTCTACAAGGGACAGAACCGAACCCGTAATCCATCTTGGGGACGATTGGTAGGAATTCTCACCACATCCAAACTTTGATTAGGTAATATTTCCCAATAATAGCTACGCAGAAGATGAGAAGCAACTATTTTCATTTCCATTTTGGCAAAGGCGATGCCAATACAAACCCGTGGACCACCACCGAAACCAATTAAACTATAAGGATATTGTTTGTGTTCTTGGCGTTGGGGACTAAAGCGGTCTGGGTCAAACCGTTCTGGGTTGGGGTAAATTGCTTCGAGGTGATGAGTTGCAAATATAGAATATAAAGCTTGCCAACCTGCAGGAACATGAAATCCATTAAACTCATAATCCTTGACAACACGACGAAAGCCACCACCAACTGGCGGATGAACTCTTTCAACCTCCGATAAAATCTGATCTAAATATGGCATTTTCCCAAGTTCTTCTAAATTCAAAGCACCTTTACTTAAAAGTTGGAATTGTTCTTCTCTGGCGCGTTGTAATATTTCTGGATGACGAGCTAATTCTACACATAACCAAGTTAGCATTGAGGTGGTAGTTTCATGTCCGGCAAACAGTAGCAGTACTGCTTGGGCAATAAGTTCTGTTTCACTTAAACTATTACCATCCTCATCTTTTGAGTGAACTAACAAACTAATAGCGTCTTGGCCAGGATGTTGCTGACGTGCTTTAACAACTTGCGCCAAATGCTGTAGAATTTGATCGCGGGCTGCTACAGCTTTTCCCAATTTAGTAAATGGTAAAATGAGTGGATTAATGGCAAATAAACCATTGGTTAGTTCTGTAAATAAATGACTGAATCGACTATTTTGGGAAACAGAATCAGTACCTAATAATAGCTGGCTAGCAATATCAAAGGTCAGCTTTTTAAATTCTGTAAACCAGGTAAATTCCCCTTGATTTTCCCATTTTTTCAAATAATTATATGTTATACTCTCCATAGTACTCACATAATTAGTGAGGGCTACACCATGTAGCGCTGGCATCATGAGGCGACGATTTCTTTGGTGTTCTTCTCCATCTTGGAGAAAAAGTGATTCACCTAACAAGGTCTTGAAATTATCAGGCCAGCCTTCACGCCAGGAAAAATATTCCCTGTGACTCGATAAGAGAAACTCAATTGCTTCTGGCCCTACCATCACCACAGTCGGTTTACCCAAAAGATGAGTTTTAAATATAGACCCATGTTTGCGGTAGCGCTGGGTGACAAAATTGGCGGGGTCAAGAATGAAGGAAAATGTCTCGCCTATGACCGGTAAACCAAAACTTCCGGGAGGATTTACAGTGTCTTTCATTATCTAGTTTAGTCAACAAATATGGGCAGAATGCACAGAACATTTATTAGATGAGAAAACAATCTGAATTGTTTTCTCATCTGACTGTAACTAATCACTAATCATGAAACAAATCTAAATCCGTCACTGCGCCTACACTGCTAGAAGATACCAACTTGGCATATTTAGCCAGTACACCTTTAGTATAACGGGGGGGTAAGGGTTGCCAGTTAGCACGTCGCCGGGCTAGTTCTTCATCTGGTACGTTTAACTGCAAGAGCCGCTGGGAAGCATCAATAGTGATACTATCACCTTCTTCCACAAGAGCGATCGCACCACCAACCGCAGCCTCTGGCGCTACATGGCCAACTACCATCCCGTAAGTACCACCAGAAAAACGCCCATCAGTAATTAAACCCACAGAATCACCCAATCCAGCACCAATAATCGCGGATGTAGGAGCCAACATTTCTCGCATACCAGGGCCACCCTTAGGACCTTCGTAACGAATCACCAGAACATCACCAGCCTGAATCTTTCCGGCGAGGATGGCATCTAAACAGGATTCCTCTGACTCAAATACCCGTGCTGGACCGGTAATGATGGGCTTTTTGACTCCGGTAATTTTAGCTACAGACCCTTCCGTGGCCAGATTACCTTTGAGGATGGCTAAATGTCCTTGAGCATACATAGGATTATCCCAAGGACGGATCACATCCTGGTCACTGCGTGGTTCTGCTGGAATATCTGCCAATAATTCGGCGACGGTTTTACCTGTGATAGTTAAGCAGTCACCGTGGAGTAAGTCATGCACTAGTAACATTTTCATGACTTGAGGAATTCCACCGGCTTTGTGTAGGTCTGTGGCTACATATCTACCACTAGGTTTTAAATCACAGATAACAGGGACACGTCCACGGATAGTTTCAAAGTCATCTAGAGTTAGTTCTACACCAGCTGCGCGGGCGATCGCTAAAAAGTGCAAAACCGCATTTGTGGAACCACCCACCGCCATAATTACTGAAATGGCGTTTTCTATAGATTTACGGGTGATAATTTGCCGGGGTAATATTTGCTTACGTATAGCCTCCACGAGAGCAAAAGCTGATCTTTCGGTACTGTCGGCTTTTTCGGCGTCTTCGGCTGCCATTGTGGAAGAATAAGGTAAGCTCATACCCATAGCTTCAAAGGCCGAGGACATAGTATTAGCTGTAAACATCCCACCGCAGGAACCAGCACCGGGACAGGCCTGACGTTCTACTGCTAACAGTTCATCATCATCAATTTTACCGGCGCTGTATTCCCCTACTGCTTCAAAGGAACTGACAACGGTTAAATCTTTACCATTGTAGTGACCAGGTTTAATTGTGCCACCGTAAACAAAAATAGCAGGAATATTCATGCGGGCCATGGCTAGCATAGCCCCAGGCATATTTTTATCACAACCACCAATAGCTAAGACACCATCCATACTTTGCCCAGTACAGGCGGTTTCAATGGAGTCAGCGATAACTTCCCGGGATACCAGAGAATATTTCATCCCCTCAGTTCCCATAGAGATACCATCGCTAATGGTAATTGTACCGAAGATTTGGGGCATAGCGCCGGCGTTTTTTACGCCAATTTCTGCCCTTTGCGCCAGTTTATTAATTCCCATATTGCAGGGAGTGATGGTACTGTAGCCATTAGCGATCCCCACAATGGCTTTATTAAAATCTTCATCTTGAAAACCAACCGCACGTAGCATAGCGCGATTAGGCGATCGCTGCACCCCTTGGGTGACAACTTGGCTTCTTAAATTATCTGACATATTTTTCCTTCCGTGCCATTATCGCTGGTATTGCGATTGTATTACCTAATTTTCCCATGTATACATAGCATATTTGATAAATGTTTAGCAGTTATTTTGCCCAAACGGCTTCAAAAAAGTCTAACTCGCAAAACATGGCGTAACGGTAAGTCGGATAGAGTGAGGTATTACCAGCAGCATATTTTTCTACCAAACTTTCTAATTGTTGTGTCAGTGCTTCAAATTCAGCATTACTATAAGTTGAAATCCAATCAGCGTATTGATGATCAGGAATACCATTAGCTCCTAACTGTTGTCCCAAAAAACTATAAAGACGCATACAAGGTGACATAGCTGCAGCTATCACACCTATATCAGTACTCCAGGCTGTAGCTAGTAAAAAATCAGTATAGCGACGAGTAGCATTTCCAGGTTGTGTCGTACTTAAATCTACTCCCCAGTTAGTAGCATAGCTCTTATGTAGCTTGAGTTCTGCCAAAACTCCATCAGCTAAAGCGTGAAATGTGGTAAAGTCTTCCCATTCCTTGGCTCTGACTGCGGCTATACTGTAGGCACGGGCAAAAGCTTTTAAGAAAAAAGCATCTTGTCCAACATAACCAGCAAATTTGGCTTTTTCCAGAGTACCATTGGCGATACCTTCGATAAAAGGATGATTTAGACAAGCTTGTGCTAAATCTTGATTTGCTTCCCATAATTGAGCAGATACATTCATTGGTGATTGATACGTTGTCTATATTACTAAGTTTTAATATTTTCTACCAAAATTACAGGTATGTGACTGGTTTCTAATACTGTTTGTGATACTGAGCCAATAATAACTTTTTCCCATGGTTGATGTCCTCGTTTTCCCATGATAATTGCAGTAGTATTATACTCTTGGGCAATGCGAATAATTTCCTCTGGAACTGTTCCCGTCACATTTATAAACTTATGTCTGATATCCAATAATAATTGTTTAGTTTTTACCTCTAGTTCTATGATTTCTTGTTGATTGGAGAGATTAACTATATGCAGAACGATGACTTCACCGTTAGTCCTTCGTGCTAAATCTGCTACTTTGGTTAAAACTGCTGTAGATAAAGTTGATGTATCAACGGCTGCTAGTAGTAAAGTTGGTGTTGCAATTGTAACTTTTGTGGGATCAACTTCTCCCCTTTGTAATAACTTAGGTGCAAAGGTCATGGTTGCCCAAGCGCCTAAAGGTGCTGTCACTAAAATTGATAAGGCTGCGATCGCTAAAATTATCTCACCTCCTGAAACCCCTTGAGTTAGGGGAATTGCCCCAATGGCTGCTTGTACTGTGGCTTTGGGTGAGTTTGCAGGTAATAAAAACAGTCGTTCCCGCCAATTCCAATTACTACCCAGTGTGGAAAGATACCAGCCTAACGACCGACCGAGAAGTAAACCAATCATTAAAATTAATATCCCAGGGAGAAGAATTTTTTCTAATACTTGGAGTTGAATAGTTGCACCCAATAAAACAAACAGAAAAATTTCCGCTACTATCCATAAGCTGTCAAAACCACCGCGTAACTTTCTAGCCAGGGGTGCATCCAGTTCTATTAAAAAGAAACCCATACTCATGGCTGCTAAATAACCAGAAAAGTAAGGTAATACCTCAGCAGCAATTACTAGAAATAAGGCAATACTGGCAGTAATTACAGTATCTTGAACGGCGTTTTGAGTCCAATTCTGCTTGACTAACACCACAACTAATAACCGCGCTGCTAAATAACCCAATAGTATTCCCAGTAATATTTGCATGATCATTTGCAGTGGAAGCAGTTGCAGGGGAGTGAGGGTAAAGCCCCCAGGAAGAACCTCGATTACGCCCCCCTCGCCCAAGAAACTCAGCAATAGACTAAAAACTAGCAATAACAGCACATCAGATAAAGCACTACCAGTTAAAATCGCATCGGGTATGCCTTTAGTAACGCCCCGTCCTAAACTTTTTAGCCTCAGCATTCCCGGAACGATGACAGCTGGAGATTCTGCACCAATGATACAACCCAAGAGTAAACCAGTGAGAAAGTCGAAGTTAAAGATTACCATAGCAGCAAGAGCAATGGCGATCGCCTCAGTTGTAGCTGGTAGAAAACCTAACCGCAGCGCCACTGTTCCCTGTTGAGCTAATTTGTCGCGGTCTAACCCCAGTCCTGCTTTCATCAAGATAATCATCACTGCTAAAGTTCTGAAAACAGGAGCAGCATTCAGCATCTCTGGACTAATAACATTTAGCACTTGGCGGCTGAGAATTATCCCCACTAACATCATCCCAATTAAAGGGGGCGCACCCAAACGCCGGGCCAGTTGACCGACAAAAAAGCCCATGATCAAAATCCACAATACATTGGCTAAAATTGCCATGACTTCTTAAGGTGCAAGTAGACATTAAGTTAAAATCAAGCCATCGCTTCCGGCAAAAAGTCGGAATAGTAGGAGGTCTAGGCCTTATAAAACGCAGTTTAAGCTAGACCTATCGCCATAATTACTTAAGTTTATCATTTATATTTATTAGCTATTTTATATTTTAAAACCAATGAACAGAATCACGTGATTTTTAACCACATAGAACCCAAACAATATGTATTCTTAACAAGATGGTGGTGAATATTATTCTGCACTTATGCACTTATTAAATTAAGTAAGGATAAGCAAAGGATATCTTACCCCTGTGTTCGGTAAAACCTTACTTACTTGAGGGGTTTTCAGCATCAAAATCTCATTTGAGCTAGATACAATTAAAGTGCGACCTAAGTCATGCTGTGGTCCAAAAGAAACTCATGTACCATGAGCGGGAGAGCAGAATTATGAACAATCAATTAAAAACCGTTGCTTTGCTGGCTGTTCTGAGTGGTTTATTGATTGCCATTAGCTACTGGATAATTGGCGGTACTGGCGGCTTAATGATCGGAATTGGGTTAGCAGCAGCAACAAACCTGTTTTCCTGGTATCAATCAGACCAGATTGCTCTGCGAGTCTACCGCGCCCAGCCCGTAACTGAGGCTCAAGCACCGGGACTTTATGGTATGGTACGGAAATTGAGCGATCGCGCCAACATTCCTATGCCGGGAATTTACGTTGTTCCTAGCCCAACTCCCAACGCTTTCGCCACCGGAAGAGATCCAGAACACGCCGCCGTGGCTGTGACCGAAGGTATTTTGAATATGTTACCAGATGACGAACTTGAAGGTGTCATTGCTCACGAATTGACTCATATTGTTAACCGTGACACCCTCACACAAGCTGTTGCAGCCACAATTGCCGGGGCTATATCGTTTCTGGCACAAATGCTGAGTTATAGTTTATGGTTTGGTGGTGGTTCACGAGACAATAACAGGGGTGGAAATCCTTTAGGTATTTTGTTAACGGTATTACTTGCCCCCATAGCGGCTACAATCATACAGCTAGCAATTTCGCGTACACGAGAGTTTTCCGCCGATGCAGGTGCAGCCAGATTGACTCGTAATCCCCGCGCTTTAGCTCGGGCGCTACAAAGGTTAGAATCTATAGCCAGACAGTTACCTTTAAATGCTAACCCCTCTTTTGAGGCGTTATTAATTATTAATCCAATTTCCGGTCAGTTTCTGGGTAACTTATTCTCTAGTCACCCTGCTACAGAAGCACGAGTTGAAGAATTGCTCAGATTAGAGCAGCAACTACTCAAAACACCTTAAACTCAAGATATTCTAGACTATTTGGAGAGTTGCCTCTCCAAATAATTTATGTTAACTTAACCGAAAATTTAACGATAAAAAATAATCTGCCTCCGGAAAAGTACACTCTTCTAGGAAAATGAGAATGTTAAGGCAATTAAATTGAGGAAATTCAATAATTAACTATAGTCAAGATAGAAATATTTAGACAGTACTATGGCAATTATAGTCTCAGAGTCTCAGGTGAATATGATGAACAAAGGTTTGCTGAAATTCCTCACCCAGCCATTGTTAGGTGTGGCTTTATTAACCACTGTCAATGTTGCTGCGCCGAGTGCGAGCCTAGCTCAGGGACAAATAGTATCACAAACAACACAACCAATCTTTCCTTCGGTACAATCAGGAACAGCGGATAAAGAACGAATAATTCCCACAGCACAGCAAGTATCACCATCTATCCCAATAGACACCAATTATACTCTAGGCGGCGGCGATCTAATTCGCGTCAACGTATTTGAAGTACCAGAATATACTGGCGAATATCAAGTACCACCCGGAGGGTCAATCAACCTACCTTTAATTGGCAGTGTACCTGTTCTCGGTCTAACAACCGAACAGGCTGCTGATGAAATAGCACGGAGGTATTCTCGGTTTCTCAAGCGTCCCCTCATTTCAGTTAATCTGTTATCACCTCGTCCAATCAACATTTTGGTCGCCGGAGAAGTGACAAGGCCAGGAGCTTATACCCTGAATTTACAAGGAGGCGCTGGCAATAATCCCGGTGTACAATACCCCACTGTCTTAGCTGCACTGACCACAGCTCAGGGTGTAACCTTGGCAGCAGATGTTACTCAAGTGCAATTAATACGTAAAAGAGGACGTTCTTCTGAGCAAGTTGTCAACCTGAATTTACAGCAACTAATCCAGACAGGTCGGATAGATCAGGACATTACTCTCAGGGATGGCGATACTATTGTTGTGCCAACTGCAACCAATTTTAACATCGCAGAAGCACGTAATCTGTTTGCAGCGAACTTTGCCGCCAGCCCTACTACACCAAGGACTGTAGCCATCATTGGTGCTGTCAATCGTCCCGGTTCATATGTAGTTGGATCAGGTGGCGAAGGAGCCGGTGCAGTACCTACTGTGATGAGAGCCCTGCAATTGGCCGGGGGAATTACATCAGAAGCTGATGTTCGTAATCTTAAGCTGCGCCG
Source organism: Anabaenopsis tanganyikae CS-531 (assembly GCF_029891675.1). NCBI lineage: Bacteria > Bacillati > Cyanobacteriota > Cyanophyceae > Nostocales > Nodulariaceae > Anabaenopsis > Anabaenopsis tanganyikae. The sequence continues at coordinate 15,775 of NZ_JANQDF010000085.1, read as the reverse complement.
ACCGACAAGGACAGGCTCAGAACAAAATATAGATATCGACCTCTGGAAATTATTGCGGAGTGGTGATGTTAATCAGGACATTATTGTCCAGGACGGAGATACAATTTTTATTCCTACTGCCACTGAGATAAACGCTGCAGAAGCTACTCAATTGGCTACCAGTACTTTATCTCCCGCAACAATTCAAGTTGGTGTGGTCGGGGAAGTGAAAAGACCCGGAGCAGTAGAGATTCAGCCTAATAGCTCCTTGAATCAGGCCTTGTTGGCTGCAGGTGGATTTAATGATGCTAGAGCTAGAACCAATACGGTGGATTTAGTTCGCCTTAACCCTAATGGTTCTGTAACTAAGCGGGAAGTCAAGGTTGATTTGTCTGCGGGAATTAATGAGGAGAGTAATCCCATACTCCGCAATAATGATGTTGTCATAGTCAACCGTTCCGGTTTGGCTCGAACTGGTGACAGTGTTGGTGCGGTAATCAATCCTTTAGGTGGTTTGTTGGGAATCTTCAGGGCTATATTCGGTTTCTTTTAAGCCAATTGGGTGGTGTTCCCCAGGGCTTTATTTCCTGGGGCGCAACTTTAACCCGATATTAGTAGTCAACTAGTTGAACTACTTTTTGAATGGGATTATCTTATGTCCTCGTGGTTCAGGAAACACCCACCTCCAATATCCTTGCTTAATGGGTTACTATGCAGTTTCACTCTCGCTCTGGGTTGGGGTGTGAGTATTCCCTTGGCCACAGCAGCAGAAACCGTTACTATCCGTTTAGGTGTCTTTCAACAGTCACTAGCGATCGCTGACTTAGAGAAATTTGCTAAATCTGGGAAACTACCAGAACACTTACAGCTATATAGCTTTGTGTTAACGCCAGAAGTAGGTAAATTACTGGAGAGAAGGTTGGAATTAGATCCAGCTTTTGCAGATAAATTTGTGGAGGAGCTATTGCGATCGCCACAAGGTAGACAGTTAATTACTTCTTTGAGAACAGCAATACCAGATAGCACCATAGAAACAATTCAATCGGCCCTCTATCTGTCTGTACGTCAAGTCAACGGTTTGAGTGTAATTGGTTTTTTGCGCGCCTATCCCCAAAAAAATATTACTGTTGATGCAACTTCAGCACTGCAAATTGCATTAGAACTAAACGCTAACAAATTACAAAGTCAAGTCCTCGGGCTTTTCTTAGAACGACAATTATTAGTAAAAAATCATCCGCTTTTTCAACCAACCTTTGACCCTGCTAGTAAAGGAAAAAATGCAGTTGAGCAGCAAACCCTGATCCTACAAGACAGAGAACGAAATCGCAGCATTCCTGTAGACATTTATTCGAGTCAAAGTTACACCCCAGCGCCACTGGTTGTCATTTCCCACGGATTTGGAGCCAACCGTCAATTCTTGAGCTATTTAGCACATCATCTAGCTTCTCATGGAATTACCGTTGCTGCAATTGAGCATCCTGGTAGTAACTCTGTAGCCATCAGTCGGGCTGAAAATTACATGAATTTGGCTCAACTACTACCAGCTACTGAATTTATTGAGCGCCCCAAAGATGTCAGCTTTTTGCTCAACGAATTAGAAAAACTTAATACTCAATCGGGACAACTTCAAGGAAAACTGAATACAAACCAAGTAACTGTCATTGGTCACTCTTTAGGAGGGTACACTGCTTTAGCCTTAGTTGGTGGAGAAGTCAACCTCAAAGAATTACAACAGTTCTGCAGAACTTCTCTTTCCTTTGGCGAATCACCGGGTGATTGGTTACAGTGTGCAGCAGCTAGTTTAAAAGAGAATAAACTAGATTTACAAGATCGGCGAGTTCAAAGCGCGATCGCACTCAATCCCCTGGTTGGTAAACTCTTCGGTACAAACGGTCTGACTAAAATTGCCAAACCTGTATTAATCTTAGCGGGAACTGAAGATGTACTTACTCCAGCCTTAACCCATCAAATCATACCCTTTAACCAACTCCAGGGTTCTAAGTACCTGTTAACAGCCATTGGTGGTACTCACTTGAGTATTCATGACCCCGCATATCCCATGAGTGGGGCCACTGCGATCGTGAGAGAAAAGCGAGGGGAAGAAACCCACTCATTACGTCAGTTAATTCGCGGTGTCACCTTAGCATTTATCAAACAACACACACCACAAGCCCAAATTTACCAACCATTTCTCACACCAGCTTACGCCCAATCTCTTTCCACAGTAGCACTCCCCCTCCGTTTGAATTCTGATTTACCAGAAAATATCAAACCTTGGCTAAGTTCGCTGATCAAATAATCACCCTCCCCCTATTAATGTCAATTAAATCACATAATTCCTGTTAATAAAATTACATACCCAACATGAAAACTCAAATCTCAGGCTAAGGTAGTACCATATGATTTACACTAAATTTACCCAAAGGCTGAATAGGAGAACATATGGAGCCAATTATTGCCATAGTCTTAGCGCTCATAGCCTATGCTTTAGGATCTGCAAAATTGATTAATCAAGGTAACGAAGCCCTAGTAGAACGCTTGGGGCGATATCACCGCAAGCTTGGGTCTGGACTCAATTTTATTGTTCCTTTGGTAGATCAGATTGTGATGGAGGATACCATACGGGAGCAGTTTATAGACATCAAACCTCAAAATGTGATCACCAGAGATAACATTTACCTAGAAGTTGATGCTGTTCTGTTTTGGCGCATTAGAGATATAGTGAAAAGTTTCTACGAAATTGATGATCTCCAAGGGTCTCTCAGACAACTAGCCACAACTACACTCCGGGAAATCATCGCCCAAAACACTGTGGAAGAAACCAATGTCTCCCGTGCGGAAATGGACACAGCCATTTTAAATCAGTTAAATCAAACAACACAAAATTGGGGAGTGGAGATTCTGCGCTTGGATCTTCAAAGCATTACACCGCCTGAAAGTGTGCGAAAGTCCATGGAAGAAGAGCGAGCAGCAGAAATTAAAAAACGGGCCCTGGCTTTTGAAGCCGAAGGGGAACGGGACGCTGCTATTAAGAGAGCCCAGGGAACTCAAACCTCAATGCAGATAATTTCTGAAGCTTTACGTTCTCATCCTGAAAGCCGGGAAATTCTTAGATATCTTGTTGCTCAAGATTATGTCGTGGCTAGCCAAAAACTTGGTGAGAGTAATAATGCTAAAATTGTCTTCATAGACCCCAGTAAAACTAATGAAGTCTATAACCAGTTGATTGCCGACTCCATAGCTCAAGAAGGTAGTAGCAATAACTCACCAACAAAGTAACAGCTAGGCGATGACAGCAGTTTGCACAAGGAGAAACCACAATTACCATTTTTATCGCCATAGTAAATCAGCTACCAGTGACACATCTCGCATTTCCTGAACATCGTGAACTCGCAAGATATCAGCACCATGAGAAATAGCTGCACAACAAGCTGCTGCTGTTCCCCAGACCCGTGCTTTGGGGTCTGGTTGGTTTAAGATGTGTCCAATAAAACTTTTCCGGGATGCTCCTACTAAAATAGGGCAATTTAGAGCTTTGAATGCACTCAATCGGCGCAAAATTTCTAAGTTCTGCTCATGATTTTTAGCAAAACCAATCCCGGGATCAATGATAATTTTTTCGATGTCAACCCCTGCTCTAGTTGCTGCTAGAATTTGTTTTGCTAAGAAACTAGAAATTTCTCCCATCAAATCCTCATAATCAGTCATTTGTTGCATTGTCTGGGGCGTTCCCCGGATGTGCATCAAGACAATCGGCACATCTAAACTAGCAACTGTAGGTAGCATCTCTAAATCAAATGTACCACCGGAAATATCATTAATTATATCCGCTCCAGCTTCTATAGATGCCCTGGCTACATCTGCTCTAGTTGTATCTACAGAGATAGGCACACTAATTTCTGGTCGGATAGCCTCCAAGATGGGTAGTACCCGATCTAGTTCCTCTACAAGACTGACTTGCTCCGCTCCCGGTCGAGTTGACTGACCACCCACATCGATGATGTCAGCGCCAGCAGCTACCATGGCTCGTGCTTGTGCTAAAGCCCCAACCCTATGATTAAACAGACCACCATCGCTAAAGCTATCAGGGGTAACATTTAAAACACCCATCAAATAAGTTCGCTGTCCCCACACAAAACAGCGATCGCGAATTATTAACTGGCTGGACATATAGACATTTTCAGTTAAAAAACAAACATTAAGAATAAAATCAATACACGCATTCCCCGGACCCGCCAGGGAAAAAGCGTTATAGATAAAATTACTTGTAATTGACAATGCGAGCAAAACTTGCGGGTTCCAAACTGGCTCCCCCCACAAGAGCGCCATCAATTTCCGGTTGAGCCATAATCTCATCAATATTATTCGGCTTCACTGAACCACCGTATTGAATCGAAACATGAGGATTACTCAACTGACTACGAATTAAACCAATGACCCGATTAGCTTCAGTGGATTCACAAGTATCACCAGTACCAATTGCCCAAATAGGCTCGTAAGCAATCACCAAATTATCCTGATCGACATCTATCAGGTCTTTATCTAGCTGGGCGGTAATTATTGATTCAGTTTCCCCAGCATCTCGTTGTTCTTTAGTTTCGCCTACACATAAAATCGGTGTCAGACCGTGCTTTTGAGCCGCTTTGAGGCGTAAATTGACCGTTGCATCTGTTTCTCCAAAGTATTGTCGTCTTTCGCTATGACCGACAATTACAAAACGTACACCAAGTTCCGTCAACATAGGTCCAGAAATTTCGCCCGTATAGGCTCCATTTTCTTCCCAGTGAACATTTTGCGCCCCCAACTGGATGAGGCTACCATGCAAACTCTTGGACAACAGGTTTAGGTTAGTGAAAGGAGGACACAATACCACTTCCCGCCCTTGGGGTATTTCCTCCAAGTGAGGTAGAAATCCCTGTAAAAAATCTTGGGTTTCTGCCTGGGTTTTGAACATTTTCCAGTTACCGGCTATAACTATTTTCCGCACAGGTGATTTAGTCAAGATTCTAACGCTAATAGATGCATTTTTCAGTTTAGGACGTTTTGTTAGTCATTGCTCATTGCTCATTAGTAATTGCGAAAAACTTCCCCTGCGCACCCCTACTGATTCACCCAATCTCCTGCTAAAAATAACTAGGATAAGAATATCGGGATAAAATCCCAAATCGCCAATTTAAAATTGATATGACTTCTACATTGCCTTTGCCTGAACCTCATCACAGCGACTCGCCTAACTGGGAGGCAGAACTTGATAGTGCCATTTTCAGTTTTGAGGATATTCAAAGGTCACTCAACTATAAACAAGCACAAACAGCACTGCGAAACTTAGTTACCAATCTTGACCTGACCCCCCAGGAAAAACGCGGTTTGGAAGTTGAACTGGCTGATTTGGAAACTATGCTGGGTAAGTTGGACAGTGTGGTAGTACAAATTGCTGCTTTTGGCATGGTGGGACGCGGTAAGTCCTCCCTACTCAATGCCTTAGTGGGACAAACCGTGTTTGAAACTGGACCTCTCCATGGAGTCACCCGTAATTCCCAAAGAGTTGACTGGACTATTAGTGAAGAAAAAATCGGGGACAATGAACCTACCTTACGGGTAACTTTATCTGGGGAGGGTCAATGTCAGGTGGAACTAATTGATACTCCTGGGTTAGATGAAGTAGATGGTGATACTCGTGCTGCATTAGCTGAACAGGTAGCAAAGCAAGCAGATTTAATTTTGTTTGTGATTGCCGGGGACATGACAAAAATAGAACATCAAGCCCTTTCTCAGTTGCGGGAAGCCGGTAAACCTATAATTCTGGTATTTAACAAGGTAGACCAATATCCCGAATCCGACCGCATGGCAATTTATCGCAAAATCCGAGATGAACGGGTCAGGGAGTTACTCACTCCCCTGGAAATTGTCATGACAGCAGCATCACCACTGGTGAGGACCGCGATTATTCGCCCTGATGGTAGTAGGGGGGTGCAGTTACGTACCAGTACAGCCCGGGTTGAAGAACTGAAACTAAAAATTCTGGAGATTTTACAGCGTGAGGGTAAGGCTTTGGTGGCTCTCAATACTATGCTTTATGCGGATAATGTCAATGAGCAGTTGGTAGAGCGAAAACTAATGATTAGGGAGCAAAATGCTAATCAGTTGATTTGGAAGGCTGTGATGACTAAGGCAATAGCGATCGCTCTCAATCCGGTTACTGTTGTGGATATACTTAGTAGTATAGTAATTGATATTTCTTTGATTTTGGGTTTGTCTAAACTCTATGGCATCCCTATGAGCGAAAGTGGTGCTGTACAATTGCTCCAAAAAATTGCCCTGAGTATGGGCGGTATCGGTTTGAGTGAGTTACTCGCAAATTTAGGCTTAAGTGGCTTAAAAACTCTGCTGGGTATTTCTGCATCAGCTACCGCTGGCGCCACCTTTGCGCCTTACATTTCAGTAGCACTTACCCAAGCTGGGGTGGCCGGGGTTTCTTCCTATGGTATTGGACAAGTTACTAAGGTTTATTTAGCCAATGGCGCTACTTGGGGGGATGAAGCACCCAAAGCAGTTATTAGTCGGATTTTGGCCAACTTAGACCAGCAATCTATCCTCAACCGCATTAAGGAGGAATTACAACAAAAGGTGAAACTAAAACCTTAAATCATCTATGTCTAGTTTTGCGATCTTCTAAGTACAGCTACAGGATGAGAAATGTAGAATGTCCCGAGCTTTTGAACAATCTATTCAAATTAATGCCACAGCTTCAGTGGTGGAACGCTGCATTACTGATTTAACACTCATGCACCGTTGGCTCAATCCTGCTCTGTCTTGTGAACCTGTGGGGGCAGTTTGGAGTACTGATGTGGGTAGTGAAAGTCGCTTTATTATTCAAGTTCCCCTACTTAAGCCCAGCTTATACAGCGTTGTTGTGGAACGAGAACCAGGTTTAGTGGTTTGGGAATTTCAGGGATTCTTTCAAGGACGCGATCGCTGGGAATGTCAACAAATACCACAAGGAACACTTCTTGTCAATCGCTTTGAGTTCAATATTCCTAATCCTGTGGTCAGTTGGGGGTTCAATAACTTTGCCGCATCTTGGACTCAAAAAGATATGCAAGCCCAACTAAGTCGCCTCAAACAAGTAGCAGAGTCATTAGTGATTAGCTAATCCTTGTCCAACTCAGCCAGTAAGCTGCGAATTACCACCGCATCCTGAGCATGAGGAACCTTATCCAAATAAGTTTGCAAATCATCAGCAGCTTGGGCATATTCACCAAGTTGATAATAGAGCAAACCGCGATCGCGCACTTCTAAAATCATCCCAGGAAACAAGAACAAAATTCGTTCTATAGCCGCCAAGCTTTTTGCTAAATTTTGTTGTTTGAGGTAAATATATTTCAAATTAGTCAGCATCCGCATCAAAAATTGCCGATTACTTACCGGTTCTAAAAACTCAGGCTGTAAACTCACAGGTTGCTGAAACACTTGAGATAATCGTTTTTCACAATCTTCTACAAACATCACCTCACCCCCATTAAACGCATCCACAAAAATTTCCATATCTGGAATATTCGGGCGAATCAGAAAATGTCCTGGCATTCCCACACCTACCATAGGAAAATCAATCCTACGAGCAATTTCTAGATAAACCAACGCCAAAGTAATGGGGATCCCCAAACGACGGTCAATGACATCATTGAAAAAGCTGTTGCGGGGGTCATAGTACTCCTTTTGATTACCAGCAAATCCTAAATCAACGTAGAGATACTGATTAATAGTTTGGATAATTCGCAGAGGATATTGTGAAGCGGGTAAGCGTTCTTGAACTTCGCCAGCCATTATATCCAGGGTATTGAGGTATTCCGCAATATCCAGGTGAGGATATTCTTCCTGAGCTATATACAAAGCTGCCTTGGCTAAGTCAATAGCCTCCTCATGCTCCTGAATTTCCTGGTAAAAATATAATCTAGCTGACGAGAAATTCATAAGTAAATCCTGAGTATAATTAAATATTTACCCCTGAGTAACTCCAGTTTACACTCAGAGCAATAACCGCCCACAGAAAATCCGAATTTTGTCTAGGTGTTCACAGCAGTTTAACAACCCCGCAGCATCATCTCCCCAATCCCAGAATTTTGCTAGAGTTAAGGCACCAGAGGTTTTTCAGTCAAATCTCTGATAACGCCAGCAGACGAGGCTATCTATGCTTACAAGTACACTACTTCTGTCCAACCAAATTCCCACACTACAATACTCCTCAACTCCAGAGCGATTCGATGACACCTGGGAAGCCCCTCTGGCGACCCTCCTAGGATTAGGACGCGCCGCCGGTGCTGACCTGATCGAATTCTTTTTAGAACGTCGTAACTACATTAGTTGTCTAGCAGAAGACGACGCTATTACCAGCATTTCACCCAGTTTAGTCACTGGTGCAGGGGTGAGGGTATTTCGCGGTGCAGCCGACTGCTACGTTAGCACCAATGACCTATCCTTTGGGGGTTTAAAAGCAGCCTTAGAAAAAGGTCTTTCCATTCTGGGACTACAACTACCTATTCATAATGCTTTTATCCCAGAAATTAACCTAGAGTTACTCAGAGACTACGCCACCAAAAGAGGCAAAGATGGTTGGTTACCCCTGTGTAGTTCCATCCGAGAAATGGGAGAAGTGCTTTTAGATGGTACTGCTCAACTGCAGCGAAAAGCTAGTCACGTACAATCTCGCCGGGCTTCCTATTTCCGAGATTGGCAAGAAGTCTTAGTTGCTGCTAGTGATGGCACATTTGCTCGTGACATTCGCCTCACGCAATCGGTGGGGTTTAACCTATTGTGCGCTGACGGTGCTAATCGCGCCTCCATTGGGGAACGCGCTGGTAACACCAGTGATGCTAATTTCTTGAGAACTTGGGATTATCAACAAGCAGCCGAACAAATAGCAGAATCTGCCGGGAAAATGCTCTATGCAGACTATGTAGATTCAGGTACTTACCCCATTATCATGGCGAATCACTTCGGTGGGGTAATTTTCCACGAAGCCTGTGGACATCTGCTAGAAACTACCCAAATTGAACGCAAAACAACCCCATTCGCCGACAAAAAAGGTGAAAAAATTGCCCACGAAAGTCTCACAGCTTGGGACGAGGGACGGGCAGAAAATGCCTTTGGTACCATTGACATGGATGATGAAGGTATGCCAGCTCAAAGAACCCTATTAATTGAAAAAGGTGTCCTGAAAAACTTCTTAGCAGACAGAACAGGCTCCTCTCGCACTGGACACCCTAGAACCGGAAGCGGTCGCCGCCAAGGTTATACTTTTGCTGCTGCTAGTCGGATGCGTAATACTTATATTGCTCCTGGGGACTACACCACTGAAGATTTATTTAACTCTGTTGATAAAGGTATTTACTGTAAAAAGATGGGGGGCGGTAGCGTTGGCGCTACAGGTCAATTTAACTTTAGTGTAGATGAAGCTTATTTAATCGAAAATGGCAAAATCACTAAACCACTAAAAGGAGCCATTCTCATTGGTGAAGCCAAGGAAATTATGAATAAGATTTCCATGTGTTCTCAAGATTTGGAACTAGCTCCCGGCTTCTGCGGTTCTGTTAGTGGCAGTATCTACACCACGGTTGGACAACCCCACATTAAGGTTGATTCTATCACTGTTGGCGGCAGATAGAAATTCCTGCGTGTCTTGGTGTTTTCGTGTTTAATACAACATGGAATACACCACCAAGGCACAAAATCACAAACCAAACTTTTGGCGCAACACAATCTCAAATACGAAATCCTTTGACTATGCCGAATATTACAGAAATTGCCAATAACGCCAAGGAAAAAGCTAGTAAACTTGGTATTAAAAAATTTGACATTTACGGCTCAACAATAGATGAAACTAGCGTCCAAGTAGACCAAGGTGAGCCGAAACAAGTAAAAGCCTCAAATCGTTCTGGGGTAACTGTTCGCGTCTGGAATGATGAGAATACAATGGGTGTTACCAGCACCACAGATGTAGATCCCAAAGGCCTAGAATTAGCTTTAAAAACTGCCTACGAGGCGAGTTTTTTTGGTGTGAAGGAAAATGTCCCGGATTTTAGTCCAGAGTCCACTGTTCCTATTGCCTATACACCTCATGATAAAGCGCCCCAAGCACCTGTGGCTGAGTTGATTAACAGTCTACTGGCGGCTGAAAAGGAACTTTTAGCGGCTCATGGGGCAATTAAGGGTGTGCCTTATAATGGTTTAGCTCAAAGAGATATTGATAGGTTCTATGTCAATAGTGACGGTGCTACTAGAACTGAATCTCATTCTTTAGCATCGATTTATCTTTACAGCAAAACTGAGGAAGATGGCAAAAAACCACGCAGTGGTAGCGCTTTTAGAGTTGAGCGGAGTTTAAATAGTCTCGACATTAATGGTTGTGTCCAGGAAACAGCCCAGAAAACTATTAGTCACCTGAACTATGAAAAAATCCAGTCTGGTAAATATCTAGTTGTTTTCTCTCCTGATGCTTTTTTAAGTTTATTGGGTGCTTTTTCTAACCTGTTCAATGCTCAAAGTATTCTGGATAATCAAAGCTTGTCTAATGCCGATGATTTAGGTAAGCAAATTGCTTCACCTTTGCTTTCAGTTTATGATGATGCACTACACCCTGCTAACGTGGGTGCGGAAAGTTTTGATGGTGAAGGAACTCCGACTCGCCAGGTGTCCCTGATTGAAAATGGCGTTTTAAAAAGTTTTCTTCACAGTGCGGGTACTGCGAAAAGAATGAATACCCAGCCGACTGGTAATGCTAGTATTGGGGCAAAAGTCAGCGTTAGTCCTAACTTCTATCATGTTTTTGCAGCTACATCACCCGCACAGGAGTTGAGCTTAGAAACTGCGGAAAATGTGGTTTTGATTGATGATTTACAAGCTCTCCATGCAGGGGTTAAATCTTTACAAGGTTCGTTTTCTCTGCCTTTTGATGGCTGGTTAGTTAATAATGGTGTGAGAACTAGTATTGAATCAGCCACTGTTGCGGGTGATTTCTTGGAACTCCTGAAGTCGATAGTTTATGTAGAAAAAGAAGTCGAGCTTACCCCTGGTGGAGTTTGTCCCAAAATTTGGGTTGACGGACTTTCTATTACTGGAGAGTAACAGTTAAGGGAAGTTATGGGTTGTTGATCAGCCTCTTCTCTTCGGTTGTAGTATATTGCTTTGCGCTCAGTGGGGGACTTAAGTCCCCCACTACTAAGCTGAATCTTTACCACTACCTAATAAATACAACAGTGCCATACGAATAGCGATACCACTGGTAACTTGGGACTGAATTAGGCTAAATTCTGGATCATCCATCAAATCTGAGCTAATTTCTACACCACGGTTGACTGGTCCTGGATGTAAGACTTTAACATGAGGCTGGCACAGTTGTAGTTTTTTGCGTGTAATGCCAAAGGTCTGATGATATTCTCGTAAACTTGGGAGTAGGTGAGCTGTCATGCGTTCCTTTTGCAGGCGCAAGGTCATGACTAAATCTGCATCTTTTAAGGCTGGTTCTAATTCCCAATGTAAAAATAGTTGACGGTTAAGTTTTGGGGATGAGTCAGTTTGACCGCTTTCTAAAACAAAGTCTTGGAATAACTGAGGTAGAAGGGTGGGCGGTGATGCTAGATGGACTTGAGCGCCACTGGCTGTTAAACTCCAGATATTGGATCGGGCTACGCGGGAATGTAAAATGTCTCCAACGATGGCAATTTTTTTATCTTTTAAGAGTTCTAGTCGGGGATGACTGGGGTCAATCAATGTACAGATCGTAAATAAATCTAGCAGTGCTTGGGAAGGATGCTCATGTTGACCATCACCAGCATTGAGCACGTTAACTCTTACTCCCAGACGATCCATTTCTTGCGCGATCGCATTGGGTACTCCTGCTTCTCGATGACGGATGACCATAATATCAGTTCCCATAGCCAAATAGGTTTTGGCTGTGTCAAGAATTGTTTCTCCCTTAGTCATGGAAGAACTGGCGGCGGTGAAGTTAAGGGTATCTGCACTCAGGCGTTTAGCGGCCAGTTCAAAACTGCTGCGGGTGCGTGTGGAGGGTTCAAAAAATAAATTCGCCACCACCTGTCCTTGTAGACTTGGTACTTTTTTTGTCCGCCGTGACAGCACCTCTTGAAAACTAGCAGCAGTTTGTAAAACTGTATCGTATTCATTGGTTGTGAAGTCAGCCAGGGAAAGAACGTGATGACGATTCCAGGTGCTACTAGGCATAAAATTGTTTTTAATATTTAAATTTCGAGTTCCTTAATTATTCATAATCGCATCTAACAAAATCCCAGCCCCAAAACGCACAGGGTCACTGCAAGGTAAACCAGTTTCGGCTGTGGTTTGCGCGATCGCATCTTGAGCTGTCAAGTCGTCTAAATGAGCCGTATTCAAAGCTATACCCACCACAGGAACATCCCCAAAAGCACCTGCTGCACTAGCGACACTTTCATACAAGCGAATTACCTTGGATAAAGAGGGAATCACAACATGGGGATGATTACGCACTTGAGCCTGTCCCGCCCGATGTGCCAAAATTAATTGTGTTGGTTGGGAGCCACGAATTAAAGGCAAAGTAGCAGTAGAACCAGGATGCAGCAATGAACCTTGTCCCTCAATATAGAGAATGTCGTAGTCGTTACCACAACCCATCACCATTTGTTCCACAGCACCGGCCGCAAAATCTACCCGCACAGCATCTAAGGGTATCCCCTCCCCTGCTAACATCACCCCGGCTTGACCTGTAGCTAAAAATTTAGAACGCCACCCCCGTCGCTGTGACTCCCAATGTAATTCTAGGCTAGTGGACATTTTACCAATTGCCATATCAGTTCCCACAGTCAGCACCCGCCGACAGGGAAGAGTACTAGCCAAACCGCTACCAACGCCTAAATTAGCCGGTTCTTGACGTACATCCCAAATTAATTGTCCCGGTTTGAGCAGAGCATTTAACTCTGGTATATTTGCCAATGGTGTGTGTAAACCATTTACCAAAGACATCCCGGCTTGTAAGGCATTTTTAATGTCTTCCCAGTAATCATCCGGTAAGGCCCCACCTTTAGGAGCAATACCAATTACTAGTACTTCCGGTTTGTACTTGAGTGCTGCGGTTAATGATGATACAATTGGCACATTGTTCTTGATCCCAGTTAATTCTAACAAAGATTTGCCCGCACATTGGCGATCAATTAAGGCAACGATGGGGGCTTGACAGTAGCGTAAAAGTGATAGCCCGGTTTTACCCTGAGTTCCCGTAATTCCTTCATGTAGCAGAATTGCTATTTTTTGATTAAGCAGCAAACGCACTGTATTGTACCCCCAAGCCAGGTAAATCGTTTGGTAAAACTCTCCCCTCTTGCAGCAATGCACCGGTAAAGGGGTCATCAATTAAGTTAAGGTGACTGTCTAAATCTAAATAATCAGCTAATGGTGCTAACTGTGCTGCGGCTGTATTTGCTAGTGTACTGTCAGAATAGCAACCGAACATCACTTGTAACCCATAAGCTCGGGCTGTATGTACCATACGCATAGCCTCTGTGAGTCCCCCTGATTTCATGAGTTTGATATTTATACCATCCACATAGTTTGCTAAATCAGGAATATCGCTGTTGGTAAAGCAACTTTCATCCACAAATATTGGTAAAGGGGATTTTTCTTTGAGTGAGGCTAAACTTGTTTCTTGCCCTCGTGGTAATGGTTGTTCTACATATTTTATACCCAAATCAGCTAGCCAATTACACATATAAATGGCATCTTCTAAACTCCAACCCCCGTTTGCATCTACGAATAATTCTAAATTTAGTGCTTCTTGTTGCACTGCTAACAGCATTTTCCGATCAGCCTCGATACCATCAGGATTACCTAATTTTACTTTGAAAAGGCGAACATCCATAAATTCTAACCAGTTCCGCGTCCTCGCCCTGGCTGCGTCCGGTGAATTAATTCCAATTGTGACAGAAGTTGGAACTATAACATTAGGGTCAAATCCCCAAATTTGCCACAGAGGTAATTCCACAAGCTTACCTAGCCAGTCACATAGAGCCATATCCAGCGCTGCCCTCACCGATGAGGGAGCCTGCCGTTGTGTTAAAATTACCTCAATTTGCTGTCGTTGTAACGGGCTAAATGTTTTTAATATTGGTGCTAGTTCCTGCAAATGCTGTTTAATCAGAACAGTAGATTGGGCATGATTACCTACACCAAATGGCGATGCTTCCCCCCAACCCTCAATGCCATCGTGTAAAATCTTTACCCATAGGTTTGTTGTTTGGGATGTTGTTCCGCGACTAATAGTCAAGGGAAACCTTTTCTTGACAGTAAATGGTTTTATTTCTAGTTGCATGAGCAATATTGGCACAAAACAATTTAGGTTCTTCCGGCATTTTTATGGCTACTAGGGAAATCTAGTAACTTTTAATGACTATAATTGAGTGATATCAATGTCTGTAATATATACTCTACAAGCATTTAAGCAACATCTAACATACTTTAATTATCACACATATTATATTATATATTATAAATATCATATTTTTTTAGGCGATCGCCATGAAATTTACTGTAGAGAAAATCTTGAATCTTCCCGATATGAAAGTATTAGATTTTCAAGAAATTGAAGGGGGAGAAATAATTATAACACTAGAAAAAGGGGTGAATCATTCGACTTTTCCATCCTGTGGACAAATCACTCATAGTATACATCAGAATCACTGGCGGATGATCCATGATTTAGCTTGGAGTAAAAAACCAGTTCTATTAAAAATAAATCGTCGCCAATTTAAATGTCACAAGTGTAAGAAACTTTTTAGTGAAAACCTAGATTTTGTAGATAAAAGTAAAGGATATACGAAAAGATTAGCGATAGATATAGTGCAACAAGTATTAAATAGTAACATACGCAGTGTTGCCGAAAGAAATGATTTAAGTGACGAAGAAGTAGAATCAATGTTAAAAAATCAAGGAAAGCAAATATTAAATATAAATTTAAGTCAGGTAAAAAGGTTAGGTATAGATGAAATAGCTTTAGTTAAAGGACAAGGAGACTATTTAGCAGTAATAGTAGATTTAGATAGTCATAAACCAATTGAGATAGTGCAATCAAGACGAATAGACGATATCCGTGAAGTTATTGTCAGTTGGGGATTTGAGATACTTAATAAAATTGAAGAAGTTAGCATTGACCTCTGGTCTCCTTATAAAAGTTTAGTAGAAGAGTTAATGCCAAATGCTAATGTAACTGCTGATAGATTTCATGTAATGAAACAAGTAAATGATGAATTAGATAGTATGCGTAAAACGGAAAAGAAGGCAGCTATGGCGCTAGATAATAAATCGGAAAAATCACGAATGTTGGAGGCGTTAAACAAAAGCAAATATAGCTTGATTAAAAATGAAGACTCTCTCAATGAAAAGCCGAAAGAAAAATTAATGTCTGTGCAAGAAGTGTCACCAAAACTTGCTAAAATGCACTCACTAAAAGAAGAATTTAGAGATATATTTGAAACAACTAAATCATGGGGAGATAGTATAATAAAATTATTGGATTGGATGTATGAATCACTTTCATACTTTCCGAAAAGTATAGGTACAATAGTTAGATGGTTCGGTGAAATAGTCGTTTATTTTGACGGTAAAACTACAAGTGGTACTGTAGAAGGAATTAATAATAAACTCAAGTTAATTAAAAGACTTGGATATGGCTTCCGTAATTTCAGTAATTTTAGATTACGCAGTTTATTAAACTGGCATTTTACTATTGATTATCCATAAAAGTAACAGAAGAACC
>NZ_JANQDF010000084.1:0-9088 GCF_029891675.1 Anabaenopsis tanganyikae CS-531 | reverse complement strand
ACGATATCAAGTATTGAATTAAGACTATTGCCAACGCGAAAACCAAGCAATGATAGCGGTAGTCTTTCTTGTAAATCTTAAGAGAAATATCGCGTCTGGCTAAGGCGTGCAAGTCTACTAAGGGATAACCGCTCCCATGCTCCCGTTGAAGTAGAAAGTAAACTCTAGCTTTGTCTAGGTTTTATATAGCAGCTAGCCTTGGGTAAAATCTTTCTAAGACCACACCTGAAGAGTAGTTGCAACTGATGGTTGTTATAAGGAGCCGAACTCTGGAAATACCCAATCCTTCCATTCTAGGATAAAAAGTTTTGGCTACTTTTGACCAATTGTTTACAATTTGGCAAATAATCATCTCAGTCTCGCTACAATAAGAGCAAAAACTCAATGGTGATCCGAGAATTATCAAACACCTAAATAGGTTAAGTATTATACCATTAAAGGAGTTGAAACGGCAACATGACACAAGCAACTCAGTCTCAACAACGTGGAATTCAACTAAGTGAAGCAGCCTTGCGCCAGGTTAAATCCCTCCAACAAAAGCAAGGAGAAGAACTTTGCTTACGAGTGGGAGTTCGTCAAGGTGGTTGCTCTGGGATGTCTTACATGATGGACTTTGAGGACACCAGCAAGATCACTCCTCATGATGAAGTGTTTGATTACGATGGCTTCAAAATTGTTTGCGATCGCAAAAGTCTATTATATCTCTATGGTTTAATGCTCGATTATAGCGATGCCATGATTGGTGGTGGTTTCCAATTTACTAACCCCAATGCAGCCCAAACCTGTGGTTGCGGTAAGTCGTTTGGAGTGTAATATTGTCAGTGGTTGGTTGTCAGTTGTTCATGACTATTGACGGCTGACTACTGACTATT
Source organism: Anabaenopsis tanganyikae CS-531 (assembly GCF_029891675.1). Classification (NCBI taxonomy): domain Bacteria; kingdom Bacillati; phylum Cyanobacteriota; class Cyanophyceae; order Nostocales; family Nodulariaceae; genus Anabaenopsis; species Anabaenopsis tanganyikae. The sequence goes on along the minus strand of NZ_JANQDF010000084.1, from coordinate 8,216 downwards.
GATTATATAACTATTAACTGATTTGCTATGGCTCAAACAGTTGAATTCCTGTTTGATACAGGATTGGAACGCTATAAAGCTGGTGAACCAGCAGAATCTTTAATCCCAGTATTTCAAGAAGTGTGCGATCGCGCCCCGAAAACAAGTTCTGCTTGGATTTGTTTAGCTTGGTTGTACTTGCTAGAAAATCAACCCAACTTGGCTTACAAAGCAGCATACAAGGCGGTGAAGTTAAATCCACAAGACCCACAAGCCAGAATTAATTTGGCGGTTTCAATGCTGGAAACAGGTCAAAAAGGATTACGAGAACATATTGATTTTGCCAAACAGTTAATTTTTGTTAACCCAGAATGGGAAAGCGATATTAAAGATAGTATTGCCGATGGTTTAAGCCGGAAACCAGATTGGCAAAGTTTGGCAAAAGTTAAAACCTGGCTATTTGAGTCCTAAAATTTAGGATCAGATCCCCCGGGTTTTTCTCCCCAGAGGAAAACTTCTAGGGGGATACAGGGGAAACCAAAAAATTTCCCAAGCCCTTTATATCTATACCGGTTTTTCAACTCCAATTCTCAGTATGAAAGAAAAATTATTAAACTGGCTAAACTTGATTTTAGTTGCTGATGTATTCTTAGTTTTATTTGGCTTTGGCTGGTTAGCGATCGCCGCCTTTGGCGATGCTGCGGGAATCAACCTCGGTTTAGATTTATGGCATCAACTTTGGCAACCTCTGTTTAACCCAGCAATTGGTATCCTGATGGGGGGCGCTATCCTTAGCGGTTTAATTAGTTGGATTTCCCGCAAATTTCAGGCTAATTAACAGTTTTTTAGTGAGGACATTAGTCCTCTTTCCTCCGGTGTGAAAACCTACCCAATAATTTCTTGCAATGCTGGTAATAATTGAGGATATTGATACTTAAAGCCAGCCTCTAAAGTACCTTGAGGCATAACTTTTTGACCTTCCAAAACTACCATAGCTCCATCCCCTAACAGCAGCTCCAGAGCAAAGCCAGGAACGGGTAACCAGGAAGGACGTTGCATAACCTCCCCCAAAGTTTGGCTTAACTCTGCCATCCGCACAGGATGAGGAGCAGTGGCATTATACACACCTTTCATCCCCGGGTTAGTTAAAGCTTGCAAAATTAGATTTACTAAATCATCTAAGTGAATCCACGATAACCACTGGCGACCACTACCAAGGGGTCCACCTGTAAACAGCTTGAAAGGTGTAATCATTTTCGCCAAAGCGCCACCATTGCCTAAAACGATGCCAAAACGCAGAATAACCAAGCGGACACCAGCATCTTCAACTTTTTGGGCTTCTGCTTCCCAGGCTTCACAGACTTGAGCTAGAAAATCCTCACCAGGTGAACTGGTTTCATCAAAGGTAGCAGTTTCACTCGTGCCATAATAACCAATAGCAGAAGCATTAACTAACACAGAGGGACGAGGATTAGCCAGAGCTATAGCTTCGACAATTTTCTGCGTACCTAGCTGGCGACTATTGAGGATTTTCTGCTTTTGTTCTGGTGTCCAGCGTTCCTCAGCAATGGGTTCTCCCGCTAAATTAACTATACCATCACAACGGTTGATAGCTTCTTGCCAAGAACCAGACACAATGGGGGTATAGGCTACAATTTCTACTTGAGGAAAAGCCCCTGGGGGAAAAACCTTCACCGCTGTAGCAGGGTTGCGGGTGAACACCAGTATTTGATGACCCTCCTTGTGCAGTTTTTCCACCAAACGACTACCGACAAATCCTGTTGCTCCTGTAATTGCTACTTTCATAATCTTAATGCACTTCCACCAAACCCTTATTTTAACCGAGCGGTGATGAGTCTTTGATTTTTGACGACCAATTGCGCAATAAGATTGAGTTGGTAACAACACTCACAGAGCTAAAAGCCATTAATGCTGCCGCCCCAGATGGACTAAGAATAAACCCAAAACTGGGTAATAATACACCCGCAGCTAAGGGAATACCGATAGTATTGTATGCAAATGCCCAAAATAGATTTTGGCGGATTTTGTTGAAAGTAGAGCGACTCAGTTGAATTGAAGCGACAACATCATTTAAGCGATCGCGCATCAAGACAATTTCCGCCGTCTCCATGGCTACATCTGTTCCCGAATATAAAGCAATGCCGACATCTGCTTGTGATAAAGCCGGCGCATCATTAATACCATCGCCAACCATAGCGACTTTAGAGGCTGATTGTGTTTGTAATTCCTGGATCAGAACCGCTTTTTGACTGGGGAGAACCCCAGCCATCACATCAGCGCCATCTAGTCCTAGTTGTTCAGCTACGGACTTAGCTGCTTCATAGCGATCGCCACTGAGCAAAATAACCCGTAAACCCATATGACGCAACTGGTTGACTGTAGCTTGAGCATCCGCTCTCAGGGGGTCTTGCACAGCAATCAGTCCGGCTAAATTTCCCCCAACTGCTACCCCCACAACTGTTTTACCATCTTCTGCTAGCTGTAGGATCATCTGTTCTGCAGCGTCACTCCAAGTCACGCCATGCTGACTCAAGAAAGCGCAGTTACCCAAAATTACAGACAGACCCTCCACAACACCAGATACACCCAATCCCGGTTCCGTATGAAAATCCACAGCGTCAGGAATACATAGATTTTGCTCCCGTGCTGCTTGTTGAATGGCTTTAGCTAAGGGGTGGTAAGTGCCATTTTCCACTGCTGCTGCTAGTTGTAGGAGAGAGTAGGGTTTGTCATCCTTCCATTCTCCCATAGGTAGACAATCTGTTACAGTAGGATTACCAGTTGTAAGAGTACCTGTTTTATCAAATACCACAGTATCTAACTGGTGTACTGTTTCCAAGACATCACCACCTTTGATTAACAGACCCCGTTCAGCACCCATGGCGGTTCCTACAAGAATTGCTGTCGGGGTCGCCAGTCCCAAAGCACAAGGACAAGCCACAACCATAACCGCGATCGCTAGTTTCAAGCTGGTTAGCAGAGGAGAGTGGGTAAGAACCCCATCCATGACCTCTGTATGAGACATTGGGGAATGGTTCATCATTTCCATACCCCCAGAAACCGTCACATCACTCCAAATGTGAGTACCCCAAAAAAACCAAAAAACAAATGTCAATACAGAGGCCGTCAACACACCATAAGTAAAGTAACCCGCCACCGTATCGGCTAACTTTTGCACTGGCGCTTTACGCGTTTGTGCTGTTTCTACTAGGGTAACTATTTGCGCCAAAGTAGTATCCCTACCAGTTCGAGTGGCGACTATAGCCAATGCTCCTGACTGATTAATAGTTCCAGCAGCTACCATATCTCCGGGCTGCTTCATCACTGGTACAGATTCCCCGGTGAGCATGGACTCATTCACCGTTGTTTGCCCAAAGCGCACCTCACCATCCACAGGAATTTTATCTCCTGGTAGTACTTGCAACCATTCACCAACACGCACCCTTTCTGCGGGAATCTCCATAATATTGGTTCCCAAACCTATTTTTTCCGGGTCTGGGTTGAGAATCAACCGTCCTACTTGTGGTTGGAGTGTGAGCAATTCTCTAAAGGCCGCCGACGCTCTTCCTCTGGCTTGTTGTTCTAAAGTCCTACCCAGGAGGATAAAACCCAGCATCATTACTGGTTCGTCAAAGAAGCATTCCCAGCCCATTTTGGGGAATAGCAGCGCTACTAAACTAGCAGTGTAGGCTGTCAGCGTTCCCAATCCCACCAGAGTATTCATATTAGGCGAATTGCGCCGCCATCCCCGCCAACCCTCTACTATAATGGGGCGGCCGGGAATGATTATGGCCAATGTTGCCAATCCACAGTGAAACCAGATATTGTTTAATTCTGAGAAGATCGACAAGCCTATATTCTCAAAATGTCCGATTCCTGACAACACCAGCAGCACCCCAGCAATGATTAACTGCTGCAATGAAGAACGCATTTCTTGGCGCTTTTGTGCTTCTTTTTCTTCAAGCGTAGTTTCTCCAGCTACTTTTCCCCTAGTCTGACGCGGTTGACAGGGAAATCCAGCTGATGTTAATCGCTGTGCTAGTGTGTCCGGGTCCACTGCACCAGGTTCTGACTCTACCACAGCTACCTCTGTAGCCAAGTTCACACAGGCGCTTTTCACTCCTGGATATTGGGTTAGCTGTCGCTCTACAGCGCTTACACATCCAGCACATTTCATCCCCCCCACATCGAGGATAATTTTCTCTAAGGTCGGGCTTCGTTCTGGAGTAAACTGAGTTTTCGGGGTCAGTTGCATGACAAGTGTTGAGTTGGCTACGAAAATTCAACGCCTTAATAAAAGCGTACCTCTTTTGAGCGTAGGCGAAATTTGGAGATTTGACAGAACTTCAATCATCATAAACTTATGCGCTAATGTTGAATTTTTGTAGCCATCTTTCTGATATAAGTTACATATATCACAGCTACCACTTGTATAGGCATCATAGCAATCAGACTCTTACCAAAATAGTTAATGTCCAAAATAGACACGGCGCTGAAGTAGCCCATACCCAGCAGCAGCAACATCGCCCATGTGAGAGATTTAGGTTTAATTGTTAGCATATCTCTAAAAATAACTTCCTCTGGCTAATAGCAACTTCTAGAACCACCCCTGCTTATTCACAAAATAGGTATTAACAAAATCTTCCGAGGTTTTGTTTAAATAGATCATGCCCTCAATTAAACCCACAAGCTGCATAATTAATAAACTAATGCCGTAGGTAAAATAACCTCCAACTAAAGCTATAATCAACATAATGCAGCCTTCTGGAGTATATCCCAGAACGAATTTATGAACTCCAAATCCTCCGCAAATAATGCCGCAGTAACCAGCAATCAGTTGTTTAGTTGGTTGAGTGGTGTTGAAATTTGCCATATTAGTTCTATTCGGCTCGGAAGTGAATATAAAATTAGAATTTTAATCGATACTTAAATGACCCAACATATTTTTTCAGTAAATATTGACTAAATAGATTTTGAAGTTTTTGCAAGCTACATTTTCCACATTCATCATTAAAGCTAACTGGTCTAGTTTAAATACCCAGTTGACAATATGATCCAGAGGAATTATTCCTCTGAGTATATTTGGAAAGTATAGCAATCCTAAATGATTCATGAACAATTTCTCTTCCCTGTTCCCTTTCCTCACTGATAATTTCTCAACTCAAATAGGATGACTATATTCTAATTAATATTAACAATTCGTTAATATTACAAGACCACAGCCGCTGTGTTAACCTGCGCCCCATTCCCTACAAGGATATAGGGTTCAAGTGCAGTTAGCTGTGTTTTGTGGGATTAATTAAATACTAATGCATAGTACTTGTATTATTTGTAGATGCTATTTCCCGATGATTCAGGAAACTTTGCTACAAGTACAACATTAGCTGATCAGCCTAGTAACTGAGTGGGGAATTTTGGTGTGCAATAGTTATTATATGCAAATAAAAACAAATCGTTGACAAATTATCAACCGTGTAGCAATGTTATATTAATTACTACTACCTAAGATAAAGAGACTCAGTAGAGTGCCACTATTCCACAGACTATGGACAAGCATAGGTGCCAAGAGATTACGCGATCGCGTGTACACTATCCCTAAAACCACACCCAAAGCTGTTAAAGGCAGGATTTCTGATAAACTCAAATGGGCGATCGCAAACAACAAACTACTGAAAATAACTGCTCCCCACACAGGTACATAACGAGTCAAAGAAGGCAATAAAAAGCCGCGAAACAGCAGTTCTTCAAAAATGGGGGCCGCGATCGCAGCCGTCAAAAAAAACAGCCCCAGAGCCATACTATCTTGACTTTCCAAAGCTAGTTGTAACAGAGGATTACTACCCCCCTGACCCCGCCATAATTGTTGATTAATCAACGACACCAGTACCACTATCGGCAAAGCCGCGCAATAACCCCCAAATCCCCATAAAAACCATCCATCCTGCAACCGGAAGCGAAACCATTGGTCTGGGAGCGGCAAAAAACGCTTAATCGATAAATACAGCACCAGCAGTGCACCCGATGCCACCATCATATAGCTAACTAACACCGACCAAGCCTGAAAGCGCACATTGACAATAGGGCGCTCTATGGGTAATAGGGATAGCAACAGAGGCACAAAGATTTGCCCCATAAAGAAAAAGCCCACCACAAAAACTTCGAGAATGGTTTCTCCACCCCAAGGCGTTGACCAAGATAAATCAGCATTGCGAGCCAATAAAGCAGCTTTCCCCTTGAGCAAACGCTGACCAATCAAGAAAACCAGTAATATTAGACCTATTAATGCTGTCACCGTGGGAATTGTGGCAATTAGGGCTAGTTTTGTCACAGACTGGCTAGCAGCTTCTTGTTGTTCCGCTCTAATTTCCGATAAAGCTGCCTGTCGTTGTTGCAGTTGATACAGTTCAATTAAAGCAGTAGAGCGAAACCAACCATCTAAATTTTGATTAATCAGCTGTTGAGCATTGGGTAAGACACGGGGGGGAGTACTCCATAGACCAGTCAACACAGCAGCAGTTTCCCGCACTGGATTTACTTCCCCGGTTTGCTGCAATTCTTCCCAAGTCTGGATGGCTGTATCTGTCCGTCCTTGCTTTGCTTGTAAAATTCCCAGACTTAAGTCTAAGTCAGCCCGTAATTTTTGCAGTTGTTGGAGTGATCGCCGTAACTTTTCTTGCTTGTCTTCAGGCGAAGCCTGACTTTGGGGGGGTTCCCCTCCTAAAGGTTTAGGAGGTAGGGGAATAGTCTGAGGTTGAGCAAGTTGGTTTTGAACCTTATCCCAATTTGTTTGAACCGACTCACGTACCTGCTGATATTGCTTGGTAGCACTTTCTAGAGGTTGATCTCCCACAATGGCAGCTTTAATTGCTGACAAATTATCGTCATTAATATCTTCTGGCAGCCAAGTTTGGGCTTGGAGTGCAATATTAGTTTGGTACAGTTCCAAAGTTGTCTGAAACTGGGGTTCTTGTAAACTACCGAATAAAGACGAGACTGACAACAGGACTGCTATCGGTGTGAGGACAAAAAATAAAATTAACCGCTTAATCGTCATCTATTCCCCTTGAACAATTCACCAGGGTAAGGCTTACCCTTTGCTTCATAATCTTTGCAAGAAACAGCCGCAGGTTGATCAATATATTAATATTTTTAATATATAGGACTTCTATTTGATTTTTGAACAAGACTCAGTACAAACGGCAATTCTTCTTACCTGTTCCCTGTTCCATACCTAGACAAATCAATTCAGAAACCAAACCGGATTTCTATATTGATGTCAGTACTTGATGCTGGGGTTGGGTTTTATGAATCCTACTGGAAAATGGTAATATCATGACTCAGCCAGCAATAGAGTCATCTGTTGCTAACCTAAAATTTTGGTTTTCATGAGCAGCGACATCCAACTCAACCTTTTTGACCACCCCAACTCAAACCCGCGAGATTTAATTCCTACAGACGCAAAAATACCCATCATACCGGGAACATACAAGAATATTAGCGAGTTGGCACAGGATTGTCATCACTGTCACCGTTGTACCTTGGGAGACAGTCGGACTCATGCTGTTGTCGGGCGTGGTCATCTCCAAGCACCAATTATGGTCATAGGTGAAGCCCCTGGTCAAAGTGAAGATGAGACTGGTTTACCATTTGTCGGCAGATCAGGACAGTTACTAGAGAAAATATTAGCATCTGTGAATCTGAGTACTGAACGTGATGTATATATTGCCAATATTAATAAGTGTCGTCCACCACAAAACCGAGTCCCTACCCCTGATGAAATTGCCGCTTGCAAACCCTACTTGTTAGAACAAATTCGCCTTGTTGACCCGAAAATAATTTTACTCACTGGTGCAACAGCGGTAAAAGGTATCACCGGCGATAAACAAGCAATGACCAAAATTCGCGGTCAGTGGATGGAGTGGGAGGGGCGTTTGTGTATGCCGATTTTTCACCCTTCTTATTTGCTGCGTAACCCTTCTAAGGAAGTAGGTAAGCCTAAATGGTTAATGTGGCAAGATATGCAAGCAGTCCGCGCTAAGTTAGATGAAATTACTGAAAAATAGCAGAAGTTAAGGATTCTGGTTCTTCAGTACCTAATATGCTAAATTGTTTTGATAAAATCCGAAAAAGCTTACCGTATAAGGGAAATAATGTTGGTTATTGAAGAAAATGCCTGAATATTCCTTCTTAATCTCTGTTCCCTGTTCCCTGTTCCC
>NZ_JANQDF010000083.1:0-54500 GCF_029891675.1 Anabaenopsis tanganyikae CS-531 | reverse complement strand
ATATGGGATGATAGCGATCGCTATGTGTCCGATTTCTGGGCTGGTAATAGCCCCTTGGCAATAGATGGAAGTTACAGCTTAACAGGCAATATATTCATTCCTTATGATGTAGCAGCGGGGAATTATCATCTGTTAGTAGTGACAAATCCTGACAATTACTACTACAACCGACAATATGAAACAGATGAGACTAATAATACCTTTACTGCCAACATCACCATTGGGGGAACATCCAATGATACCCCAACCTTAGTTAATCCCATTGACGACATCACCACCCTAGAAGATGAAAGCTTTAACTTCACCTTCCCAGAAAGCACTTTCAACGATATAGATGTAATTAACCCCTTTAAAAATTTAGTAATCTTCGGTGATAGTCTCTCTGATACTGGTAAGTTATACACTGCTACAGGTAACCTGTTTCCTCCATCGCCAAATTACCAGGGGCGTTTTTCTAACGGTTTAATTTGGGTTGATTATTTCGCCGATGAGTTAGAATTCACCACCGGAACTGTGAAAAACTTTGCCTTTGGCGGTGCTACGACCAGTGAATTTAGCAGTAATCCTCTATTACCCATTCCTATACCAGGATTACTCACCCAAGTTGAGGAATTTATTGATTTAACTGCTACTAATCCTATTGGCGCAGATGGATTGTATGTAATTTGGGCTGGTGCTAATGATTTTCTATCGACTCCAGCAGATGTCAACCAAGCTATCACTGATGCTGTAAATAATATCAGTAGTGCCATCGGTATGTTAGCACAGTCAGGCGCTGAAGAGATTTTGGTAGCTAATTTGCCAGACTTGGGATTTCTTCCTGGTTTGAGAAATACTCCTAATGCTCCAGTGGCTACAGCTATTACCACGGGCTTTAATACTGCTTTAAGTGCAGCATTAAACAACTTAGCACCCAGTTTGAATGTCAATTTATCTTTGATAGATAACTTTGCTTTACTGCAGGAAGATAACAGTGTCCTCCAGGAGTACGGTCTTACTAATTATACTACTCCTCTGAGTAATATCATCGAAACTCTATCTGCCGATGAATATTTCTTTTGGGATGACAGACATCCTACTACTAAAGCTCATCAATTTATTGCGGAAAACTTGAGAAATCAACTGCTGAATCAGCAGGTGATTCCAGATTTCATTACCTATTCAGCCAGATTAGAAAATGGTGCACCCTTACCTTCATGGTTAACCTTTAATCCCGTTACTCGTACCTTTAGCGGTACACCGGGTAATGAAGATGTTGGTACTTTTGATATTACCGTCACTGCTACAGATACAGCGGGTACAAGTGTGGGTGATACCTTCGCCTTGACAGTAGTAGACCTCCTCAATCCCGCCGATATTGACGGTAACGGTAGGGTGACCGGTGCTGATTTATTGTTCATTGACCAATATCTGCTGTTACGGAATAATCCTAACGTCGATGCGATTCTCCAAACCTCCTTTAATCTCTTTAGCACTGAAACCGTGGGAGCCACAAACACCACAGGTGCAGCTTTAAGGAGTGCGATCGCCAATGGGGTCAACAACTTAGCTTTTGACGTTGATGGTAATGGTCAAGTGACAGGGGGGGATATCTTCTTAATTCGTCAAGGATTGTTACTCAAGAATAATCCTAACGTCAATGCGATTCTGGAAACTACCTTTAATCTGTTTACTAGTGAACTCACAGGACCGAGAAATACAGGAGCCGAAATTAATGCTTTCACCTCCGGGTTGCTGGGGTAGGCTACGCCAACACCCAGCGACTAAAATATATAGTAATTAGTCATCAGGAAGTTGGTTCCCCAGAAAAACCTTACAATGGTCAAACAAATCAAACCTAATTACTCTAGTCTCTGGATTAACCACATTGCACAAGTACCCCAAAATGCTTGGGATGCTTTAGCAATACCCCTGAAAACCCCGTTTTTAGAATGGGATTGGCTGAATAATTTGGAAATATCCCAGAGCGCGACGGCGAAAACCGGATGGTTACCCAATCACTTAACACTTTGGCGAGAGGGGACTTTGATAGCAGCTGCGCCACTGTACCTGAAAGGACATAGTTATGGTGAATTTGTCTTTGACCAGCAGTGGGCAGAATTAGCCCATCGCTTGGGAATACAATATTATCCCAAACTACTGGGAATGACACCATTTACCCCCGCTGAAGGCTATCGTTTTTTAATTGCTCCGGGGGAAGATGAAGACTACATTACAGCCATGATGGTACATGAGATAGATTCTTGGTGTAGTAAGCATGGAATTTCTGGGTGTCATTTTCTCTATGTTGATCCTCAATGGCGCACTGTCCTAGAACGCCAAGGTTTTACCACTTGGTTACACCATAGCTACATTTGGGAAAACCTGGATTTTAAAACTTTTGATGATTACTTAAAATTATTCAACGCTAATCAGCGCCGCAATATCAAGCGAGAGCGCAAAGCTGTGGAAAAGGTGGGTTTAGAATTTCAACCGGTGACTGGTGATGCAATTCCTCACTCTTTATTTCCTTTAATGTACCAGTTCTATGGTGATACTTGTGATAAGTTTGGCTGGTGGGGTAGTAAATACCTGACAAAGCAGTTTTTTGAGCAGCTACACACTAACTATCGCCATCGAGTGGTGTTTTTCCCAGCTTATCATCAGGAAGAGCAAGGGGAACCTATAGGTATGTCTTTTTGTTTGTATAAAGGCGATCGCCTATATGGACGCTACTGGGGGAGTTTTCAAGAAATAGACTGTTTACATTTTGATGCTTGCTACTATACACCAATTGAGTGGGCGATCGCCCATGGTATCCAAAGCTTCGATCCTGGTGCTGGGGGACGACATAAAAAACGCCGTGGTTTCCCAGCTACACCCAATTATAGTTTGCACCGCTTTTACAATCGGCGCTTAGAAAAAATTCTCCATCCCTATCTTAGGGAAGTAAATCAACTAGAACAGCAGGAGATAGAAGCCATCAATCAAGATTTACCATTTAGTCAAACTTCCCCCAGTATTAAAATCCCGGAAGAATTAACATAGCATCCCCAAAGGAATAAAAGCGATATTTCCCAGCTATAGCTTGTTGGTATATATTTAACAAACGCTCCCTACCAATCAACGCACTTACCAGCATCAACAAACTAGAACGCGGTAAGTGGAAATTGGTAATTAAACCATCTACTACCCGCCATTGGTAACCCGGATAGATAAATAAATCTGTTTGACCACAGAATGATTGTAAATCCCCAGACTGTGCTGCTCCTTCCAAGGCGCGGACTACTGTAGTCCCCACTGCAATAATTCGACCCCCCGCTGCTTTGGTGGCGCGGATTTGTTCTACCGTAGCGGGGGGAACCGAAATCCATTCTTGATGCATCTGGTGATTAGTTACGTCTTCTATTTCCACAGGGCGAAATGTCCCTACCCCCACGTGTAAGGTGATGAAAGCTTGATTAATGCCGCGATCGCGTAACTTATCTAGTAACTCTGGGGTAAAATGTAATCCTGCTGTAGGTGCGGCGATCGCTCCTGGTTGCTGGGCGTAAACCGTTTGATATTGTTCATCAGCAGCAGTGGATGAGGTAATATATGGCGGTAGAGGTATTTCACCGAATTGCTCTAAAACCTCTATCAAAGGTTTCCCATCGGGGACATCAAAATCTAATAAACGCCCTCCCGTAGCTGGGTCGGTTGCTAAAACAGTAGCAGTTAGGGTACTGGGATTTTGTAGAGAATCTTTAGATGTAAAAAAAATTCTAGATCCTATTTTGAAGCGTTTCCCGGGTTTAACTAAAGCTAACCAACAGTTATATTTTCGTTCTTCCAAAAGCAAAACCTCTACCATAGCACCAGTAGATTTACTGCCATACAGCCTAGCTGGAATTACTTTTGTGTCATTGACAATCAGCAAATCACCAGGGCGTAACAAATCTGGTAAATCTCGAAAAACATGATGTACAGGTGCAGTTTCGGTAGAGGAATTTACCACTAATAAACGGGAGCTATCCCTGGGAAATACGGGATTTTGAGCAATTAGTTCCTCTGGTAATATATAATCATACCCACTCAATGAGTAGTCTAAACTCACATCTGGTGTTTCTGTGGTAGCAGTTACCGGTAAATTACTATGTCTTATCTGTTGCTCCATTGAATTCATCACTAACTCTGAGAACGCCGCACATTCAGGCAACACCATTCTTTCTTTTTTAACAGGTTATCAACAATCCAACCATTTTTTTCTAAGGCATCAGCCACAGTTTGAGATTGTTCTACTAAAATCCCGCTAAAAATTCCCCAACTACTGGGTTTAGTGATGTTGCTCATTTGTGGAAGCAACTGAATAATCACATCAGCCAAAATATTACAAACAATGCCATCTACTGGTTCTTGTAACCCTTCCATGACCATATCTACACTACCTTCCGCCGGTACTAAGGATACTGGGCTAATCCGATTCATGTCACGATTACTCACAGTTGATTGCACCGCTAAGGGGTCAGTATCCACTGCATAAACTTTTTTTGCCCCCAGTAGTAATGCTCCTATGGAAAGTATACCAGAACCACAGCCGATATCAGCAACTAACTGACCACTTTTACCCTGAAAATCCACCTTTTCTAGGGATTCCAAGCATAATTGGGTTGTGGCATGATTTCCTGTACCAAATGCTACGCCAGGATCTAGAAGAATTACCAGGCGTTCCGGTGCGGCGGGTATTGGTAGCCAGGCGGGATTAATCAAAAAGCGATCGCCTATTTTTTCCGGTTGCCAGTATTGTTTCCAACTAGTAGCCCAATCTTCCTCGTTAATTAACTCACAACTGAGAGTAGGGATAGGTGAGCCCACACACACAGCATCTTCATGCAACTGGCTAGAGAGCAACTCTAAATCTAGAGTTGCTCCTGGCAATTTTGGTAGGTAAGCCTTCACCAGACACAAATCACCTTTACCCTCGCTGGCTGTACCACGGCTGCCAAAATCTTCCAGTCGCCAAAAGATAGAATCTTCTAGGGCTGGATCACATAAAATCTGTAATTCCCACCAACTGTTTGTCATATTTACTTCTGATTTCAAGAAATGAGGCAGGCCTCATTTCTTCAAGTTTATAAAGTTACTGTGTATGCGTCCCGAATTCCCGGTACTTTGACAATTTCATCCAAAATGCCATCCGGCAATGGATCATCGATGCTCAGAGCCATGACAGCATCACCACGGACAATTTTACGGCCTACCTGCATACTAGCAATATTGACATTAAAACTGCCCAGGAGCGAACCAAGTTTACCAATAATTCCCGGCATATCACGGTGTAAAGTAAACAGCATATATTTACTGGGGGGTACATTAATGGGGAAACCATCAACGTCAGTTAAGTGAATTTCTTTGTCCCCTAATAAAGCGCCTGTTACCGAATGAGTTCCCAAAGTACCTGTAGCTTCCAGGTGCAAAGATCCAGCGTAGTCACGAGCTGAAGCGTCCCGGGTTTCAATCACCCGAATTCCCCGCTCTTTGGCTTCTATACTCGCGTTGACGTAATTCACCCGTTCCCGCAAGGCTTGGTAAAGTAGTCCTTTCAAGGAGGCGACAACTAAAGGCTGACTCTTATTAGTTGCGAGGTCACCTTGTAGTCGGACATTGAGTAACTCCACTCTTCCACCAGCTAGCTGTCCCACCAGTTTACCCAGGGTTTCTGCTAACTGCATATAAGGCTTGAGTTCTTCTAGGACATCCGGACCCAATCCGGGTATATTCACTGCTGAACGCGCTGGTAGTCCTAAGAGAACGTCGCGAATTTGTTCGGCCACATCAATAGCTACATTTACTTGTGCTTCCGTTGTGGAGGCTCCTAAATGGGGGGTAAGGATGACTTCTTTACCGAGCGATCGCAAATCAGACTCACCCAGTGGTTCTGACTCAAACACATCCAACGCAGCACCGGCAATTTGACCTTCTTTAATTGCCGCTGCTAAAGCAGCTTCATCAATGATACCACCACGAGCGCAATTAATTATTCTGGCTGTGGGTTTCATTTTTGCTAGACTTTGAGCATTAATTAAGTGGGTGGTTTCTGGTGTTTTGGGGATGTGTAGCGTGATATAGTCAGCTTGTTGCATCAGTAAATCCATATCCACTAACTGACAGCCAAGTTGTTCGGCTCGTTCTCTGGAGATAAAAGGATCGTAAGCTAAGAGTTTCATTCCCATAGCTTTAGCTACTGCTGCAACATGGGAACCGATTTTACCCAAACCCACAACACCGAGAGTTTTTTTATAAACTTCCGCCCCTACGAAAGTTTTACGATCCCACTCACCGCTTTTCACAGAAGCGTTAGCATCGGGGATGTGACGAGATAAAGATAACATCATCGCTAGGGCGTGTTCCGCTGCGGCGATGGTGTTACCTTCTGGCGAATTGACAACGACAATTCCGCGCCTGGTCGCTGCGGGAACATCGACATTATCCACCCCCACACCAGCACGACCGATGATTTTTAACTGGGTACCAGCTTCAATAATTTCTTGTGTAACCCGCGTACCAGAGCGGATCATCAGCGCATCATATTCACCAATAATTTCGATCAGTTCTGCTGGTTTGAGACCTGTTTTGACATCTACCGTAGCAACTTGGGTGAGAATGTCAATTCCAGCTTGGTCAATAGGATCGGAGACGAGAACCTTGGACATGATTACTTGATTTTTTGGCAATTTACAGGTTATGCAGCACAAGACTTTTTAGTTTAGTCTTTATCTGTGGCAATTGAGCAGGAGTTTAAAATTTAGCATTTTCATATCAACTTCTTACCTGGTGATGGTACAAGTAAGAAAGCATCAGTTGCACAGATATTCCGGTACTGGTTTATCGGATCTGATTCCGTAGCGTGGCGTCAGCCATAGACTATTAGTGATTTGTGGCACCCTTCCGGTAATATAAACCATGATCATAGCTACAAAGCTAATATTTTTATAAATAATGGCGTAAAGTTTTTTCTAGTAGTTTGACGTTGGCGTATACTCTATCCATATTGTAGGGGCATGGGTGAGTTTTTCCAGTTCAATCACCGCTCCCAGAATCCCCTCAACTTCTGTAGGCCGCCCCTCGATTGTGCAACTAGACTGAATACATTTGACTTCAGTTGCTCATATGTCAAAGTTAGTTGGGCTGCTGTTAATAAGGCTGGATGATCGTCTTTTCCAGTTATCATATCTAAGTATATGATACTATACCATCCCATCAGGGTCAACACCTAGCTCACGTAACTTTGCTGCTAGTATTTCCGCCCGTTGGCGTTCTTGTTCAGCCCGTTGGCGTTCCTGTTCCGCTTGTTCACTACTCCACAACAACAAATTACCTTCTTTATCCCACCACCGCAACCAATTCATATTTTGGCATAGTCTCTCACCTGGCCAAATTCCCAGGAATAATTCTAACTGCTCAATCCAGTAACGACCATTATCATCTGCCGTCATTAAGCTATATTTTTCGTTTTCTAAACACCTGACTTCTAGAATCACTTCGTAGGGGTCATAGGTGATATAAGTGGGAACTTTAAGAATATGCTCGTAAAAATATAGTTTACCGTAGGGCGGTGTTGAACGGATTGATAGTTCTCCATTTTCTGTGTCTGATAAAAATTCCATGACTACAGCCACAGGAGCACCTTCTAAATAGGGGGTATAACTACGACGAATCACCCCAGAGGCTACGGGTTGGACTTGGGGAACGTACAACCAGTCAGGCGCTTTGACAACTATTTTTTTGTTGACTGTCGCTACTAGACCGAAGTTAGAAGCAATTAACATCTGGGGTTGGATGCGTTGTGTGGCTCCTAGTGCATCGGTCAGTGCCGAAGCCAGCGCCGGTTGTTGAATATTTTCCACTGGATCATCGGGTAGAATGAATTCGGCGGGAAGAGCTTCCCAAGTAATATTTAATTCTTTTTGTGTTTTTTGAGTAGGGGGAATTTGTACCAACATTTAACTACTCCTAATATTTCAGTATATCGGGTTAGGGAAACTGGCGATCGCGCACTTCTGATGCGTAATCTTTCACAGCTTTGGTTATTGTCTCTCGCAAATTTGTGTAAACTTTTGCAAAGGGTGGGTGCTTTTCTCCCAAACCTAGGACATCGGAGGTGACTAACACCTGTCCATCACAATCAACTCCCGCACCGATGCCAATCGTGGGAATATTTAATTTTTGTGTAATCTTGCTTGCTAAATCTGCGGGTATATGCTCTAAAACAATGGAAAATACACCGGCTTGTTCTAGAGCCATGGCCTGGTGGAAAATTCTCTCCCTAGCGTCCTGAGTTTTTCCCTGTTGTCTTAGTCCCAGTTGATGTACTGATTGGGGTGTCAAACCGACATGACCCATGACTGGGATCCCCGCTTGTACCAGTCGAGCCACAGTTTCTACCATGGCGGGATAACCACCTTCTAACTTAACTGCTTGGGCCCCTGTTTCCTTCAAAATTAATCCAGCTGAGTGCATCGCCTGTGAGATGCTTTCTTGGTAAGTTAAAAATGGTAAATCAACCACCACTAAAGCCTGTTTGACACCACGACGCACAGCTTTAGCATGGTGCAGCATTTCCTCTAGGGTAATTGGTAGTGTTGTTTCGTAACCTAAAATCACCGCCAGTGAGTCCCCCACTAAGATTAAGTCTACCCCTGCTGCATCTAGAAGTTGGGCGATCGCATAATCCCAAGCAGTCAAGGCGACGATTGACCGCCCCTGTTGTTTCCATTGAATTAATTGCCCAGTAGTAATTGCCATTGTTGAACTAGGTAGACGCGAGACTTATGCCTTCTGTACGCGAGAGTGGGGAAGCTGTGGACATTGAGTATAGTCTAGTTTATTCTCCGGTACATTTTCGGGTTATGCCTCCTCTCGTCTCCATTTCCTCCCACTTGGGTACATTTAAATTGGACTTTTGTAAATCAGTCTTAACAAAATGTTTAAAACTTTATGTAATAACAAATTTAAATAAATAAGTTAAAAACTTTGAAAGAATAACTTATCAAATTCTTGATATATTGTAAGACAACATACAAATGACGTGGTGTGCAATTTCTTTTTCTTTCGCTTATCACTCTGCCGAGTTTATGTCAAGCAAATTCTCCCGTGATCTATTCCCCCATTATGAGGGGAATAGATCACCGAGTCTATCCTTGGGATATCAACCCAGTCAGCTAAAAACGCCGTTATGTGGGGTAATAGTCCTGTGACCATCCTCAGACAGCGGTGTAAAGACAAAAATTTAGCGGGGTAAGAGAAAGAGTTAAAAGAGAATTTTTATTTACGGGATGAGGAAACAGCATGACGGGCTTGATGCACCCCAGCTTGGGGAGAACATTTGTAAATAAATGTTTCGTTGCCAGAAAATCTACCCGCCAAAACCAACCTCTAACAAAAAATTTTTCCTGATTTTTCGCCCAATCAATAAGGGTAAAAAGCGGGAGTGAGAAAAAGTTGCACAGAACGTGATTTGATTAAGTAATTAATAGAGTGACTTCTTGGAAGGGGAATTTATGTCTTACGCTCAAACGAAGACCCAGAGCAAATCAGGATATCAAGCCGGGGTTAAAGATTACAGACTAACTTATTACACCCCAGATTACACACCTAAAGATACAGACCTTCTAGCCGCCTTCCGGATGACTCCCCAGCCTGGAGTTCCCCCAGAAGAAGCGGGTGCTGCTGTGGCGGCTGAGTCTTCCACCGGTACTTGGACAACTGTATGGACAGACTTGCTCACAGACCTAGATCGCTACAAAGGTCGTTGCTACGACATCGAAGCCGTTCCTGGTGAAGATAACCAGTACATCGCCTATGTTGCTTATCCTCTAGACCTATTCGAGGAAGGTTCCGTTACCAATATGTTGACCTCTATTGTAGGTAACGTATTTGGTTTTAAAGCTTTGCGGGCGCTACGTCTAGAAGACTTACGGATTCCCGTTGCTTACCTGAAAACCTTCCAAGGACCTCCTCACGGTATCCAAGTAGAACGTGACAAATTAAACAAATATGGTCGTCCTTTGTTGGGTTGTACCATTAAGCCCAAATTAGGTTTGTCTGCTAAGAACTACGGACGCGCTGTATATGAGTGCTTGCGCGGTGGTTTGGACTTCACCAAAGACGATGAAAACATCAACTCTGCACCATTCCAAAGATGGCGCGATCGCTTCTTGTTTGTAGCAGAAGCCATCCACAAAGCACAAGCAGAAACCGGCGAAATCAAAGGTCACTACCTGAACGTTACCGCCCCCACCTGTGAACAAATGTTGCAACGGGCTGAGTTCGCTAAAGAACTGAAGATGCCCATCATCATGCACGACTACCTCACCGCAGGTTTCACAGCCAACACAACCTTGGCTCATTGGTGTCGTGATAATGGCATTTTGCTGCACATTCACCGCGCTATGCACGCCGTTATCGACCGTCAAAAGAACCACGGTATCCACTTCCGTGTATTGGCTAAAACCCTACGGATGTCTGGTGGTGACCACATCCACACCGGTACAGTAGTTGGTAAGTTGGAAGGCGAACGTGGTATTACCATGGGCTTCGTGGACCTGTTACGTGAAAACTACGTTGAGCAAGACAAGTCTCGCGGTATCTACTTCACCCAAGACTGGGCTTCTATGCCTGGTGTAATGGCAGTTGCTTCTGGTGGTATCCACGTATGGCACATGCCCGCACTGGTAGAAATCTTCGGCGATGACTCCGTACTCCAGTTTGGTGGTGGTACACTGGGTCACCCCTGGGGTAACGCACCTGGTGCAACCGCTAACCGCGTAGCTCTAGAAGCTTGTATCCAAGCTCGTAACGAAGGCCGCAACCTCGCTCGTGAAGGTAACGATATCATCCGCGAAGCTGCTAAGTGGAGCCCTGAGTTGGCTGTTGCTTGCGAACTGTGGAAAGAAATCAAGTTCGAGTTCGAGGCCATGGATACTGTCTGATCCTCAAGTAACCGGTAAAAAGTTAAAGAGTACAAGAAAATAATCATTCTTTCTTTTAACCTTTGACTTTTGACTTTTTACTTTTTATGGGCTGGGGTCAAGCATGAATCTAAAGCAAATTGCGAAAGACACAGCCAAAACTCTCCAAAGTTACCTGACTTATCAGGCGCTGCGGACTGTATTGGCACAGCTAGGCGAAACGAATCCTCCCTTAGCGTATTGGTTGCAAAACTTTTCTGCGGGGAAAATCCAAGACGGAGAAGCATATCTTGAGCAACTGCTCCAAGAAAAGCCAGATTTGGCACTGCGGCTCATGACAGTCAGAGAACACATAGCCGCAGAAATAGCCGAATTTTTGCCAGAAATGGTTTGTACTGGCATTCAACAAGCCAATATGGAGCAACGTCGCCAGCATCTAGAACGCATAACACAACTAGATACATCTAACCCCAGTCCGCACCCGGAACAGCAGACAAGTTCAGATCCCCACAGTGAAGAGTGAACAGTGGTTCACTAATAACTGAAAAACTACTATCAATCCCAAACCATTATCAAAAGCTATGCAAACTTTACCAAAAGAGCGTCGTTACGAAACCCTTTCCTACTTACCAGCTCTTACTGATGCTCAAATTGCCAAGCAAGTTCAGTACATTTTGAGTCAAGGTTACATTCCTGCTGTTGAGTTCAACGAAACTTCTGAACCCACAGAATTGTACTGGACAATGTGGAAGTTACCTTTATTCAACGCCACATCTACTCACGATGTACTCAGCGAAGTTCAATCTTGCCGTTCTCAGTATGGTAACTGCTATATTCGTGTTGTAGGTTTTGACAACATCAAGCAGTGTCAAGTTCTCAGCTTTATTGTTCACAAGCCCAGCAGATACTAAAATCTGAGAAGTTGAATTAATTTTTTCCCTTAAAGAGAGGTATAATTATGTACCTCTCTTATTTATTCAGGCACAGGTGCGGTAAATTTTAGCTCAAGGCCACATCATCAACTTTGAACACCTAACTGGAAAGGATGATTCAACGACTCAATCAGAGGTTAGTCAATAGCTATTTTTTCCCGAAACAGTCAGCTGCTTTGGCCGTTCTCCTCATAACCCTAAAATCATGCGAGCTACATTTAGGTAAATTAAAACCCCCAATACATCCACAGCTGTAGTAATAAAAGGTGCTGACATCAAAGCCGGATCTAGTCCCATCCCCCGGAATAAAAATGGCAATGCGGAACCAGAAACCGACGCTAAAACGCAGATGGAAAATAGACTAATACCCACCGCCAGGGCTACTGAGATATTAGCTTGTAATAAGTATGCCCAGACTATGACTACAGTACCTAACATACCTCCCAGGAGTATGCCGGCGATCGCCTCCCGTCTAATTATATTTAAAGCTTCGTGAGAGCGGACATCCTCTGTATTCAACCCCCTAATCACCACAGTCGAAGACTGAGCGCCTACGTTCCCCCCCGTATCAATTAATAAGGGGATAAATGCAGTTAAAGCTACTACTTTTTGTAAAACATCCTCTTGGTCTCTAATTACCGCCGCCGTTGCACTATTAGTAATCAACAGAATAAATAACCATACTACCCGCTTACGGGCAACAGTAAATAAGTTAGTTTGAAAATAATTATCACCACCAGCTTGTAGACCACCCAACTTATAGATATCTTCTGTAGTTTCTTGTTCTAAAATATCCAGGACATCATCCACCGTGACAATACCAACGAGGCGCTGTTCAGCATCTACCACAGGAATGGCCACAAAATCATAGTGCTGAATTGTCCGCGCCACCTCTTCCTGGTCAGTATTTGTATTGACAAATACCACATCACGGGTCATCATGCTGCCAATAGTTTCCTCTGGTTGAGCCAAAATCAGATCCCGCAGGGAGAGAATCCCCGTCAACCGACGAGCATCATCAGTGACATAAATATAGTAAATAGTTTCCCTGACATCAGCCTGAGAACGAATCTGTGCTAACGCCTGAGTAATGGTGATATTTTCCTTGAGTGAGACATACTCAGGAGTCATAATGCGCCCAGCAGTATTAGGCGCATAACCTAAAAGCAAAGCAGTTGCATCCCGTTCATCTGGGCTGAGTTGCTGTAAGAGCCGTCGGACAACTTTAGCCGGGAGTTCGTCAAACAAACGAGCCCGGTCATCAGGGGACATATTACCGACGATTTCCTGGACATCGTGACGCTTAAAGTCTTCTAGTAGTGTTTGTTGTACGGTAGGATCGAGGTATTCAAACACCTCTATGGACTCTTCCTTAGAAAGTAACCGAAAGGCGATCGCCTGGGTAGCCTCTGGTAAACCTTCAATGGATGCGGCAATATCTGCTACCTGAACGGGAACCAACAAAGCTTTAGCACCCTGAAAATTTTTCTGTTCAAGTAGGATTTGCAGCTGCTCGCGCACTAGGTCTTGTAAATCTTGTCTGGATCTGCTTTGCATTTGTGAACTAATAATAAAGGCTGTGTTTTCTCAAGCTCATTTACTTTTACTGTGACCAACTGTGACATTAGACTTTTTCCCTACTTTACAATAAGGTTTTGCGAGTTACTTATGTTACGAGTTTTTCTTCACTTATCCAGAGCAAGTTTATATTTTAGTTGCTTGCAGTCTGACTGCATAGGCAGTTTCTAGGCCGCAAATAATGAAGATGTGGAGGTTGACAATTACTCCCAGATTTGTTATCATATAATCGATAAGGAAGAACTATCATAGTTTATTAGTTCAGTCAGTGGCATAACATCTAAAATCCGCTACTGGGCAAAAGTAAAATATCGATCATTTCACCGACTACCAAACCGCACAAAGCTAAGAGGGTTAAAATCCAAAATGAGTCGGTTTTGTTAAAGCCTTTCCAACGCATTTCTAAATCAGCTAAAAACGTAGTTGCTATGGGTATGAGAAACAGACTGAAGAATAGCGACCAAGTTTCTACCAAAGCAACTGATAGACTTAAAAATAAAACCACAACCAAGATTCTAGAGCCAAGAGCCACTAAGTGATCCAACCAAACAATAGTTTTTCTGACAATGGCTAAGGTGACGGCGACAACAAAAGCCCCCGTCAACCAAATAATGTGATGAGCAGCAAGATACCACCCTAAAAGGGCATAAGCTAACCAGAGTAATATCAGGGGTATGACTGGTATCCTGTGAAAAAATTCCACGTGCATGATTTTCTTTCCCTACCTAGTCAGAATCAAAGATTGACAACTCAATAAAACCTTTCACCTGTTGATCAATGCTACACTTTGATATCAATTACCTGGCTGACTCACCTGTTGGGACTAAATATCACCGTATATGGGAATTGCAGCACCACGGATATCCTGAGCAGCTTCTGAAGCCAGAAAGCAGATTAATTGAGCTAGAGATTCGGGTTTTACCCACTTGTGAGCATTTTCTGGTCCCATAGATTCGCGATTTTTAGGTGTGTCAATTACACTGGGAAGAATCACATTAGCAGTAATATTTGTACCCTTAGTTTCATCTGCGATCGCCTTTGTTAAGGCTACCACACCGGCTTTAGCCGCAGAATACGCCGCTAATTGCGCCGCAGGTTCTACAGCAGCCCTAGAAGCCACCGTGACAATTCTACCATAGCCATGTTCCCACATACTTTTTAGGCTATACTTGCAAGTCAAGAAAGTTGTATTCAGATTTAAATCAAATTCCCGCTTCCAACTGTAAAAACTGTATTCATGAGTTTTCCCCATAGAAAACCCCCCCACCAGATGAATTAATACATCCACCCGTCCCATACGATTGATCAGATGATCCACTGAGGCTTCTTCCTCCAGATTAGCAGGGATAAAGTGAACTCTGGCGAAATCAGCAGGTGAAAGGATTCCTTTGAGACGTTCAACTTCTTTGGGGAGACGATAAGGAATAGTTACATTTGCACCCCGGGACACAACAGCAGGGGTGACTCCTAAACCTAGTCCACCAGTACCACCGGTGAGTAAAACTTGCTTACCTTTCATGAATTTTCGATGCACTCGGCGAAAGTTCAATTTTAGGATAACGCGATGTCAGCAATCTGGTGAAAATTACTGACTTTCCCATAAACACAACACCAAACCCGAAGATGGCTCAAAGATAATCAGATTTCTGAGAAATTCTTAGTTTGGGGTTATAGAGCAGGAAGTATTGCTAAAATCCAAATAAATTACCGTCAATATTTATCACCTGATTCCTATGAAACAAACTGTCCTAGAGGTTCGCAATCTAAAAGTGGAATTTTCCAGTGATGGTAGCAGTGTCAAAGCAGTAGATAATATATCCTTTGAAATTAATCGCGGCGAGACTCTAGGTATAGTCGGTGAATCGGGTAGTGGTAAATCGGTAACATCATTGGCTGTCATGGGTTTATTACCCACTCCCGGTAAAATTAGCGGTGGTGAAGTTTGGTTTCGTCCCCAGTCCGGTAGTAACCCGATTAATTTAGTAGAATTACCTCCTGAAGAAATGCAGCTACACCGGGGTGGCGATATCGCCATGATTTTTCAAGAACCCATGAGTTCCCTCAATCCGGTTTATAATATTGGGTTTCAGATGGCAGAAGCAATTATGCAACATGAGAATGTTTCTCTAGTTGAAGCCAAAAGAATTGCGATCGCTCTTTTGCAAGAAGTCAAACTTCTGCCTCATGATGAGATTATACAACAGCAGTGCCTGCAAAGCACAGGTCAACCAGACGGGCTAACCTTGGCTAGGTTAGTCAAGCAGCACAAAGAAGCTATCCTAGAGCGTTACCCCCACGAACTTTCTGGAGGTCAGCTACAACGGGTAATGATTGCCATGGCTATTTCTTGCAATCCCGTGGTATTAATTGCTGATGAACCCACTACAGCTTTAGATGTGACGGTGCAAGCTACTATTATCGAGTTGTTGGGAGAATTGCAGCAAACCCGTGATATGTCCATCATTTTCATTACCCACGATTTGGGACTGATTTCGGAAATTGCTGACAAAGTAGCGGTAATGTACAAAGGCCAAATTGTCGAATATGGTGCTGCAGCAGAAATTTTTAGCCGCCCCCAACATCCATATACTAAAGGTCTGGTGGCTTGTCGCCCTAAACTTAACCACCGTCCTCACAAACTACTTACTGTTTCCGACTATATGAGCGTGGAAGAAACTCCCACCGGAAAAGCAGTAATTCACCCCAAAGAACCCCTGCATCCCCCAGAGTTCACCCTTGAGGAAATGTCTCAAAGGTGGAACAACTTTAATCATAAGTCACCTTTATTGCAAGTCCGCAACCTCCAGGTAGGTTTCCCCGTGCGGGGAGTATTTGGTGGTACAAAACGCTACCATATGGCAGTTAACAATGTTTCTTTTGATGTTAAGCCTGGGGAAACACTGGGATTGGTGGGAGAATCTGGTTGTGGTAAAACTACCCTGGGTAGAAGTTTGCTGCGATTAATTCAGCCAATGAGTGGTGAAATTATCTTTGAGGGTCAAGATATTACTCACCTCAAGGGTGAAGCATTGCAGAAACTGCGCCGAGAAATGCAAATTGTCTTCCAAAATCCCTTTAGCTCCCTAGACCCCCGGATGAAAGTTGGGGATGCGGTGATGGAACCGTTGTTAATTCACTCTGTGGGGAAGACCAAGGGACAGCGCCGAGAACGTGTAGCTGAACTTTTAGAACGGGTAGGTTTAAGTGCAGATGCAATACACCGCTATCCTCATCAGTTTTCTGGTGGTCAACGCCAACGGGTTTGTATTGCGCGTTCTTTGGCTTTAAATCCTAAGTTTATTATCTGTGATGAGTCGGTTTCTTCCTTGGATGTTTCTGTACAAGCCCAAGTGTTGAATTTACTCAAAGAATTGCAGGATGAATTTCAACTTACCTATATTTTCATTTCTCATGATTTAAGTGTCGTCAAATTTATGAGCGATCGCATTTTAGTCATGAATTGTGGTCAAATTGTAGAACAGGGAACAGCCGAAAGTATTTACATGAACCCCCAGGAAGAATATACACAAAAATTAATTGCTTCCATTCCTACCGGTAGTCCTGAACGAGTACGCGCTCGCCAAGCACACAAACTATGAATCCTCCAAAAAGTCAAAAAGCTACCGGTTTAGGTGCAGCTTTAGCCTTCATCGAAGCTGTAGGAAATAAACTCCCCGACCCACTGACGATATTTTTCCTATTATCCTTAATGGTAATTCTCGCCAGTACCATCGCCGCTGCTTTTAACCTTTCTGTTGTCCACCCTGGAAACGGTGACACCATCGTCGCAGTTTCCTTACTTACCCCGGAGGGTATCCGCCACATTTTTACCTCCGCCGTGAACAACTTCAGGGAGTTTCCTCCCCTGGGTACTGTCCTGGTGGCTATGTTGGGGGTGGGAGTGGCTGAGTATACTGGGTTTCTCTCAGCAGTAATACGCAAAATAGTATTAATTGCCCCTAGTAAATTTATCTGCCCTGCGGTAGTATTTACTGGTATTATGGGCAACATTGCTGCTGATGCTGGTTATGTAGTACTTATACCCCTGGGAGCCATTGTATTTTTAGCATTTCGCCGGCATCCTTTAGCTGGTTTAGCAGCGGCTTTTGCGGGTGTAGCTGGTGGGTTTAGTGCCAATTTACTCATTAGTTCCCTAGACCCGTTACTGGCTGGATTAACCCAAAGTGCCGTAGAATTAATTAACCCTAATTATCAAGTTAATGCTACTGCCAATTATTATTTTATGGCAGTTTCCACTTTGTTAATAACTCTAATTGGCTGGTTTGTTACCGAAAAAATTGTAGAGCCCAGATTGGGTAATTACACAGGGGAAGCACATTACCAAATGGAACAACTCAGCCTAGGGGAAAATAAAGGATTACGCTGGGCTACTTATGCTTTACTAGGATTTATCGCCTTCGTTTTGGTTATGGTGCTACCACCACAAGGAATTTTACGACATCCAGAAACCTTGACAATTATTCCTTCACCTTTTCTAGATAGCATCGTGTTTATTATTGCCTTGGCTTTTCTCATTCCTGGGATTGTTTATGGTAGGATTGCCGGAACTATTGAAAATGACAAAGATATTGCTAAAGCCTTGAGTAATTCCATGAGTGCCATGGGATATTATATCGTTTTAGCATTTATCGCCGCCCAATTTATTGCCTATTTTAGTTGGAGTAATTTAGGGGTGATTATGTCGATCAATGGGGCAGAATTTCTCAAGTCTACAGGGATTACAGGGGCACCATTACTGATATTATTTATCATAGTCAGTATGCTGCTGAATTTATTTGTGGGTTCAGCCTCCGCCAAGTGGGCAATTATGGCTCCTGTATTTGTACCCATGTTTATGTTAATGGGTTACTCCCCAGAGTTAACCCAAGCTGCATACCGTATTGGTGATTCTACTACTAATATTGTCACCCCTTTGATGCCTTATTTTCCTTTGGTGGTGGCTTTTGGCCAGAAATACGATCAAAACCTAGGTATGGGGACGCTCATAGCTATGATGTTACCTTATGCGATCGCCTTTTTGTTGGGTTGGTCTATTCTATTAATCATCTGGTTTGTTTTGGCTTTACCCCTGGGTCCTGGGGCTTTGATGAGAATTTAATTTACACCTTGGCGGCGTTAATATCAAGCAGTCAGTGCCAATTTTGCAGCATCAGGCTTTACCTTTGGGTGTACAATTAATCCCTGCACCCTATAACCAAGCCTTCATTTTACAAGTGACGGCTGTGTTAGAATCCCGGGGGTTATTTCTCGCAATCAGGTAGAGTAGAATCACAGCAATGGGTCTTAGCCTCCGGGACTGGATCATAACCACCCGGATGAAACGGATGACAACGTAAAATCCGCCGCGTAGCCATCCACCCACCGCGCCATACCCCAAATCGCTCAATAGCTTCAATAGCATACATTGAACAAGTTGGTTGAAAGCGACAAGTAGGGGGAAATAATGGCGAAATAAACATTCTGTAACCTTTAATTAACCAAATGAATAATAATTTCATCACCATCCCCTAGATCCGATAAATTAATAATAAATCTGAAAACTTATATCTTGTAGTTTCTTTGTTATCTTCTGTTATAAATTTAACCTCTGTTCCACCTTTGTGGCTGCAAATTACCGTAGTTACAGTTTGGGTGTCACTGATCCTCCTGATTTCATGGGTGGTGCATCGCTTTGGTAAGGGTGAACCAGAAATAGTTAGGAAAATAGTTCACATTGGCACAGGTAATGTAATTTTACTAGCCTGGTGGCTAAATGTTCCCGCCAGTTTAGGTATTACAGCTTCCATTGTCGCCAGCACCATCACCTTATTATCATACAGATATCCCATTCTGCCTGGTATTAATAGCGTCGGTCGGCAAAGTTTGGGAACCTTCTTTTATGCTGTCAGTATGGGCATTTTAGTCGCCTGGTTCTGGCATATACAACAGCCCCAATACGCCGCCATCGGGATCATGGTCATGGCCTGGGGTGATGGGTTAGCAGCATTGATTGGGCAACGCTTTGGTCAACATAAGTATAAACTTTTGGGAGCGCAAAAAAGTTGGGAAGGCTCCTTGACCATGGCTACAGTGAGTTTTTTCATCAGTAGTTTAATTTTATTGAGTGTTGAAGGTAACTTTTGGCAAACTTGGGTAATATCCCTGGCGATCGCTCTAGTTGCTACTAGCTTAGAAGCAATTTCATTTTTGGGCATTGATAATTTAACAGTTCCTTTAGGAAGTGCCACCCTAGCACTTATATTAACTAACACTCTGTTACACCATTCCCCATAATCAACAGATAATTAAAAACTCGATGATTTGATAAATAGCCGCAAAAACCGAGAATATTAACCATTTATGTCCTAGAGGTGTGACTTTAACTTGAAAAAATCGGACATTATATCTACTTTAAGGAGTAAATAGATAACATTGATTTCTATCTCCAGATTTATGAATTCATGACAAACAGTGCTTATAGTTGAGTTCTTAGGTGCTCACACACCTATGTAGATAACTGAGGCTAACAATCATGTCACATGGAATATTCACATCAGAATTATTTGTTACTTTATCTGATGAGCAACAGCAGCTTTTAACTGGCGGTGCGGACTTTGAACTAGCCGGGAGCAACTTTTCACGAAGACGTGCCAACTTACAAGGAACAAGTAAGGCCGGTCCAGATGGTAGTAATGCCAACTCTACAGGTGATGTTACGGCTATTAATACTGCGGCTCAAGACTTGTTGGGATTGGGCGCCCAAGAAGTACCTTCAGTTGACGCTTTGGGTTCTGCACCAGTGCTAAATGGTGTAAATGATAACAACGCTTAATAAGTAACCCATAAATCCGATTTGTGAGAGCGTTGCACCCACCTCAGTCGGAAATCATGTGTGGGGTTTAACAAACAGTCTCTAATAACTGAAATATTACAGAGATCACCCTGGTGAATTTCCCCAGGAAATATGGTAGCGATGAATCAACGAAACACCGGGGTTTCTTGTGAGCAGGGGTGGAAAGTAGGCTATTATTCCAGAATTTTCTAGTTAAAATCTAGAATTTTTGGCAAAAATCAAAAATATGTAACCGAGGCTAACAATCATGACAGAGCATATTTTATCAGAGTTGTGTGTTGCTTTATCCCATGAGCAGCAAGAACTTATAGCTGGCGGTGTTGACTTTGACCTAGCTGGGAGCAATTTCGCTAACAGACTGGCAAATTTACAAGGATCAGTCAGATCTGGTCCGGATGGTAGCAGTGCAAACTCCACAGGTGAGTTGACAGCTACTAACACCGCAGCACAAGATTTATTGGGATTGGGTGCCGCACAAGTTCCTGACGTTGATGCTTTGGGTGCTGCACCAATTCTCAACGGCGCAGGGAATAACTCCAATAACGAATAACATCCCATCGGCTCTGGTCTGTCAAGTTGAAATTCATCAGTGATCATTTGACCAGTACTAGAGATATTTGCAATTACCATCTTGAATGATTTAGGACTTACGCAACTATCAAAGACTATCAAAGAAAATTTTCTGTTTGTGGTCATTGCTATTCCTGATCACAGAGGACTAAAGTCCTCTGTAGCCAGGCTATGATGTTAGGTGCGTAAGTCCTGTAATTGATGACTGCACAGGTAACTGTGTTTATGAATGTTTGCACAATTTTTTTATACATGAGAATCCCAGCCAAGGTACAGTATAGTGAATTCCTTTCCCCAACCAGAAAACCAGTGGAATAGGTTTAATGAACCGACTCCAGAAGAACTCAGTTTAGTGCAACCTGACGAGTTTCTTCCCCGCATCAGTAAATGGACAAATATCGGTGCTGGAGTTTTACTAAGTATATTTCTGGCGGCCACTGGTCTCACATCTATTTTTAATTACAATGTCACAGTCAAAGTTCCAGCCACTATTCGACCAGAAGGAAAACTAGGAATTGTGGAATCCGCCGTCATCGGAACAGTGCAAAAAATAGATGTGCAAGAAAATCAAATAGTCAATCAAGGAGAAGCCATAGCTTACATTGATGATTCCCGCCTGCAAAATCAAAAAAGCCAACTAGAAAACAGCATTGAGCAGAGTCAATTACAACTGCGCCAAATCGATGCTCAAATCCGTGAAATTACTACTCAGATCACAGCCCAAACAACCTTAGTTAACCGGGCTATCATCGCCGCACAAGCCGAACTCAGTGCGACTCAACGCAACTATGAAGATCAACAAATTAGAACTATAGCCGAGCTGACAGAGGCCGAAGCTACCTGGAATTTAGCGAAAATACAACGCGATCGCCTACAACAGAATAACCTATTAACAGCAACTGTACAAGAGGCCGAAATAGCTTTAAATTTAGCCAAATTGCAACGCGATCGCTTACAATCAATAGTAGAATCTGGAGCCGTTACTCGCAGTTTATATGAAGAGAAAGAACAGGCTGTCAAGTCAGCCCAGGCTAAGTTAGAACAAGCAAAAGCTAGCGCCAAAGACCTAATAGAAGAAAAAGAACAAGCCTTAAAAATTGCTGAAATCAAACTCAAAAAAGCTCAAACTAATCTCAATCCCAGTAATGCCGCACTCACCGTCGCCTATGAACGGATTCAACAAGAAAAAGCCAGTGGAAAAGCGACCTTAGCCGCTTTGAACAGAGAGCGAGAAACCCTCATGCAACAGCGTCTAGAACTACAAAAACAAATGATTCGGACGCGCAAAGAACTACAACAACTACAAACTGACCTGAATCAAACTGTAATTCGAGCGCCAATTACAGGGACATTGCTACAGTTAAATCTGCGTAATCCTGGGCAGGTAGTACAACCGGGCCAAGTTATTGCTCAAATTGCTCCCCCCAATGGTCCGATGATGATTAAAGCTTTTATTCAGCCTCAAGATATCGACAAAGTACAACCCGGGCAAAAAGTGCAGATGCAGGTTTCCGCTTGCCCCTATCCAGATTATGGTACTCTTCACGGAACGGTGAGAACCGTCGCACCAGATGCCCTACCAGTGGGAAATCACAGCCCCCAGCCCACTGTTCAAAATCCTACCCAGATGGTTGCTTATCAAGCCACTATAGAAGCCCAAACTACATCTGTGGGTAGAGGCGATCGTCAGTGTCATCTCAAACCCGGTATGGAAGGTAGGGCTGATATTATTTCCCGTCAGGAAACAGTCCTTAATTTCATTCTCCGCAAAGCCAGATTAATCACTGATTTTTAGGAAAGTTTGGGGGTCTGAAATTCTCTGACGTAATTACAAACAGTTAACCGCCGATAAATAAATCTTGAGTTACATTTCCAGTGCTAGCAAGTTTGAGATTAAGGATAAAAGTTCAACAAACAAAACTTAATTATGTTTGGTTTAATCAAACTGCAACAAAACTATCAGTGCGTTTCACAGTTGAGCGAAGAAGACTGTGGAGCAGCCTGTCTGGCTTCTATTTGCAAACATTATGGACGGTTTTTGAGTATTAATCGCAGTCGAGAATCAGTAGGAACTGGACAACTAGGCACTACTTTGTTAGGTCTCAAACGCGGATCTGAGAATTTGGGTTTTAATGCTAGAGCAGTTAAAGCCTCCCCAGAAATTCTGGACAGAATCAAAGAAGTGCAGTTACCAGCGATTATCCATTGGCATGGTTATCACTGGGTAGTGTTATATAAGCAAGAGGGCAAAAAGTATGTGATTGCTGATCCATCTGTAGGGATTCGTTATGTTACCCGAGACGAGTTAACAGCCGCTTGGAATGGGGTGATGCTCTTACTAGAACCAGATCCAGACCGCTTTTTTGAGCAGCCCCAAGAGCAACCAATAGGCGGCTTAGGACGCTTTATTAAGCGGATATTGCCTTATCGTGGTTTGCTCACTCAGGTTTTAATGCTCAATATTGTCCTGGGTGTACTCGCTTTGGGTTCTCCGGTACTCATCCAAATCCTGACAGATGATGTTTTAGTGCGCGGAGATGTCCAGCTACTCACTGTTGTTGTGGCTGCAGTTGTAGTTATGACCTTATTCAGTAGTACCTTACAATTATTACAATCGACAATGATTGCTCACTTTGGTCAAAGGCTACAATTGGGGCTAGTTTTAGAGTTTGGGCGCAAAATACTCCAGTTACCTTTGAATTACTACGAAGCCCGCCGTAGTGGTGAAATCACCAGCCGATTAAGAGATATTAATGACATTAACCAGTTAGTATCACAGATAGTGGTTCTTTTACCTAGTAAATTTTTCATTGCAGTGATTTCTTTCTGCTTAATGCTGTTTTATAGTTGGCGGCTCACACTAGCAGTTATCCTCATCAGTGGTTTAATGACTTTATCTACTTTGCCTTTTTTACCTATCCTCCAACAAAAGACTCGCAGTCTTTTAGTCTTGGGGGCGGAAAATCAAGGGGTTTTAGTAGAAACATTTAAGGGCGCACAGGTAGTTAAAACTACAAATGCTGCTCCCCAATTTTGGGAAGAATTTCAAAGTCGTTTTGGTCGTCTGGCTAATCTGACTTTTAGTACTGTGCAATTGGGAATTATCAATACTACTATTTCTAGACTCTTTTCTAGTATTGGTGGTGTGGCTTTACTGGGGTTGGGAAGTCTTTTAGTGATTCAGGGCCAATTAAGTATTGGGCAAATGCTCGCCTTTAATGCGCTACAGGTGAATGTTCTGGGTTTAATTAATTCTTTAGTGGGCTTAGTGGATGAATATTTTCGCTCTCAAACAGCAGTTTCTCGGCTTTTAGAAGTGATTGATGCTACACCGGAGGATGCGGGAAGCAGTCAAAAGCCTGTGTCCCAAATTTCTGGCGGTGCAGATATTCATTGTTCTCATGTGACATTTCACCACCCCGGTAGAGTGGACTTATTAGAAGATTTCTCTCTCAAGCTACCCGGTGGACAAGCGATCGCTTTAATTGGTAAATCTGGTTGTGGTAAAAGTACCTTGGCAAAACTGTTAGCAGGTTTATATCAGCCAAATTCCGGTAATATCCGCATTGGCTCTTTTAACCTCGATGACCTCGCTCTTGATTGTCTACGACAACAAATAGTTTATGTACCCCAAGAACCTCATTTCTGGAGTCGCTCGATTTTAGAGAATTTCCGTTTAGGAACGCCCTACATTTCCTTTGAGGAAATTGTCAAAGCTTGCGAAATTGCGGATGCTGATAGCTTTATCAGTCAACTTCCCAATAAGTATCAAACTGTGTTAGGTGAATTTGGCGCTAATCTCTCTGGTGGACAAAGACAAAGATTAGCGATCGCTCGGGGAATTCTCACTAATCCACCAGTCCTCATTTTAGATGAAGCCACCGCCGGACTAGACCCAGTAAGTGAAGCTAGCGTTTTAGATGCCATCTTAGCACACCGCCAAGGCAAAACTACAATTTTAATTACCCATCGCCCCAGTGTGATCAAGCGAGCCGATTGGATTGTGATGTTAGAAAAAGGTGAAGTGCAGTTACAAGGTGATCTAGAAACTTTTCTTTCACACAAAGGAGAGCATCAAAAGTTTTTATTGTGATGAAAATTAACCCTAGTATGAGCAACTATAATCATGTCTGAAAATCATATATATTTTTGGCAGCACCTCTGTGAAGAACAGCAAGAAAGCCTAGTAGGTGGTCAAGGAGAAAACATACTAGCAACTAGTAATTTTTTCTTTCAAAAAACTGATATTCAAAGTCAGGCAGATAATAACTTAAATTTGGGAGAAGATGAATCTGGAACCCAAACTACAAAGTACAATTTATCACAGATTACTATGGCATCATCTATAACCTTTACATTACAAAATTTTCCTTCTCCTGGGAATAGCTTAAACAATCTCATCGCTCAAATTATTAGAGGATTTATCTCTTAAACAATTACTTAAACCATAAACTGTTAATATATACGTGTTGGTCTGGTTTGGCTATTTTTGTAAATAGTTAAATTTAGCTGCCAACCTTTTTTAATTATATATTGAATACATCCTCAGATGTTTTTTATCTGGGAGTTTTTTGTATATATAAATATAGTAATAAACAAATTATAGCATCATAAATAAAGATAAATTAAGACAATTTACATGAGTCTATAGAGATAAAAATTAATGAGATTTTTATAACTTAAGGGACATTTAAATAAATCGATTATGCCCAATAATAAAAACATAGGTAATTACACACCTAAAGCCATTAATTGAGGTACAAAATTATGTCAAACAAAATTACCCTATCAAACCTGTTTGAAGATTTATCTGTAGAGCAACAAGAGCTTTTAGCTGGTGGACAATCTGAAGACCAAATGAACCAATTTGACACTCAATTTCCCGAAGAAGATAGCTTTGATGAACGACCCAGGAAACGTGTTCGCCGTATTCCCATCCGCTTAACTGGTATTCTTGAAGTCGTTAAATAAAGACTAAAGTATTACCATGATTTCTACTTGGAAAATAGTCTTGTATTACAGATATTTGGAGGTACAACACCAAACCTGATCTGTAATTTGGTAGCACCCATGATAGGTGCTACCTACCTAAAATATATCTGGTATATCTGCGAGATTGAGGGAATAAATTATGTCAGAAAAAATAACTCAACCTGATTTATTGGTGGATTTATCCCCAGATTCACAAGAACTTATATCTGCGGGTCAACAACTACAATTGGGTGGACCGACTAGACCTGATATTACCGTCGTTGGTACTCTTATTGATTCTCGTGGTCAACGTATCCCCGTTCGCATTTTTGGCTTTGTTGCTGGACCACCTACTGGTGGTGGTGGTGGTGGTTCTTTTGACGGGTTCTTCCAGTAAGACTCAAAAGAGGATGTTTGCGAAACATTAAATCACCTGGAATAATACCATTTGGGATTTGGGATTTTCAACTATGGATGAGTAATCCCTTGATATACCTGGGGGCGTAAGTCTATCTGTCACTATTACCTTTAAAGTTGTTATAAGTTTCCTCTTCTCTAAAACAGAAGAGGAATATTCACAACCTTTTTTCCATGAAAAAAAGGTTGATAATTCTGTCTTATTCTAATATCAAATTAATGGTAATTTTTCGTTATAGCCGTTATTTTTAATTCATATTTTTGCGCAGATAATAGACTAAAATTAAGTGCTTATAGATTAACCAATAGATATATTATTTGAGATTATTTTTTATAACTTGGGGATAATTTAATGACTATAAAATTGGTTTAAAAATGAAAAACAAGGTACTACACTCTCATATTTCTTGTTACGGAAGTGTGTACCACATACAAACGAATTTGAGGGAAAATTATGTCAGTTAAAGACCTCCCATCTAATTTGTTGATGGATTTATCCGCAGAAGAACAACAGGATGTTTCTGGCGGTTTCGGTTTCGTCGGAGGATTAGGCTACAGAGGCTGGGGTTACGGTGCTGGCCGTGGCTTCGGAGGCTTCGGAGTCCCTGGCTTCGGTGCTGGCCGTGGCTTCGGAGGCTTCGGAGTCCCTGGCTTCCGAGGCTACAGAGGCTGGGGCTTCGGTCTTGGCCGTGGCTTTTTCTAAGTTGGCAAAGTCCACCAACTGGGTCATTTGCTAGTTTCAACTGTGCATGAGGAGGTAAGCAAAGACTCATACCACTTATGTGAAAAGGCTACCTCCACAAGTTTGAGGAAACGAAGACCGCGCGGTCTTCGTTTTTTATACGGGCGATCGCTCGCCCATCCAATGGAGTAAAATCGGATTGACTAACTCAGGTGCTTCATCTTGGGGGCAATGTCCCACCCCTTCCAGGGCGATAAACTTAAGCACTTGTGGATAGTTAGCTAATTCCCTACCTAAATCTACTGGTTCCCAGGGGTCTGCCGTCCCCCACAAGATAATAGCAGGACAAGGGAGCAGGGGCAAAAGGTCTTCTGGTAAAGGTCCTGTAGAATAAGCAGTAAAGGCGAGAAACACCGCTACAGCGCCTGGGTCTTTTGCTGGTGCCGTGAGAATATCCACCAACTCATCTGTAACTATCTCTGCATTAGCATAGGCTTGGAGCAAAATCTTGCGTACTGTTTTCGGTTTAGCAACTTGATTGAAAAAAAACTTACCAACTGGTTTGATAGATAATATTTTTTGGAGAATTGGTGCGCCGAAGCGACGTGACCAGGGTAGTGTTGCCCGCTTGCGCTCGTGTAACAATCTTAAAGAACAATTGATTAGGGATACTCCTAAAGCTATATCTGGGTTACTAACTGCTGCTTGTAATACCACAATACAGCCAATGGAATTTCCGACTAAAAAGGCAGGTTCACCCACAACTTGGCGGCAAAAGTCGGCTAATTGCTGTCCCCACGTTTCGAGGGTGTAGGTGATTTCTCCCCCTGGTTCAGGTTTAGCCGAACCACCAAAGCCAATCAAATCAATGGCATAAACACGACAATTTTCTGCTAGCACAGGGATATTTTTCCGCCAGTGCCACCATGAAGCTCCAAAGCCATGGACGAGAACAACTGCGGGGCCATGAGTTCCTAGAGTTTGATAGCAGATGGGGAAACCCTGCCAAGTCCAAGTTTTACTTGAGGTAAATGTGGTTGTGGAAGTTGTCATCAGGAATTTGTAAATATTAAAGAAAGATATAAGGGGGACGGCGTATCGCTCACCTGAAGCGTGCCGGAGGCTTGATAAATTTCCCCGCAACTTAGCCCCATGTCTAAAGCCAGGGGATTCCTACGGATTACCTGGTGATGTTTTTTGCGAATTTCGATATTATTGTTATAATACTTCACATTTCCTAATCTTGCCGTTTTCTGTCCTGCATAGCTCGCAGCAGGTTAGTTAACAGCAGCTATGTAAGTGGAGAATTTCCGCCTGTGGAGAAAAAACCATCCGAGGTACTGATTTGGCCTAACTAGACATATATAGTCACTCTACTGCTATCTTAAATTGGAGGCAATTGCAACTTTTTTTGATAAGCGTAACTTCATGGGAACAAATTACCGACGGGTTTTACTTAAACTAAGCGGTGAAGCCTTAATGGGCAATATGGGCTATGGTATTGACCCTGAAGTGGTCAAAGAAATAGCCGAGGAAGTAGCAGAGGTAGTAGCCACTGGGGTTCAAATCGCCATCGTCGTAGGCGGTGGTAATATTTTTCGTGGTGTTAAAGCTGCGTCGGCAGGAATGGACAGGGCCACCGCTGACTACATAGGAATGATTGCCACGGTAATGAATGCCATGACGCTACAAGATTCGTTAGAACGTATGGGGGTACAGACGCGGGTACAAACCGCGATCGCTATGCAAGAATTAGCGGAACCGTATATCCGTCGTCGCGCTATCCGCCATCTAGAAAAAGGGCGGGTGGTAATTTTTGGTGCTGGTTCAGGAAATCCTTTCTTTACCACTGACACCACTGCAGCTTTAAGAGCCGCAGAAATTGATGCCGAGGTGATTTTTAAGGCCACTAAGGTAGACGGAATTTACGATGCTGACCCAAATCTATATTCTAACGCCAAGCGTTACACCAGTCTTACTTACGCCCACGTCTTAGCTAAAGATTTGCGCGTAATGGATAGTACTGCGATCGCCTTGTGTAAAGAAAACAATATCCCAATTCTGGTTTTTGATTTAACGGTGCGAGGTAACATCCACCGAGCCGTTTTGGGAGAATCTATCGGTACCCTTGTGGGAGGTTCTTGTGAAATTATCTGAAGCTGAGAGTACGATGCAAAAAACCGTTGAGGCGACTCAACGAGCTTTTAACACTATTCGCACTGGCCGCGCCAATGCGAGTTTACTAGATAAGGTCTTGGTGGACTACTATGGTTCACCTACACCCTTGAAATCACTGGCAAATATTAGCACTCCCGATGCCACAACTATCTTAATTCAGCCTTATGATAAAAGCAGCTTAAACCTAGTTGAGAAAGCAATTGCTCTCTCTGATGTCGGTTTAACACCCAGTAATGACGGTTCTGTAATTAGGCTCAACATTCCACCTTTAACAAGCGATCGCCGGAAAGAATTAGTCAAAATGGCTGCTAAGTATGCTGAAGATGGTCGCGTAGCCATCCGCAATATCCGTCGTGATGTCCAAGACTCTATTCGCAAGCAGGAAAAAGCTGCAGAAATCTCTGAAGATGAATCAAAAGACCAACAAGATAAACTGCAAAAGCTCACAAATAAATACACTGCCAAAATAGATGAGTTGCTGGTAGAAAAAGAAAAAGACATTACAACTCTCTAGGAAGCTATGGCTGTTAAGCAATTGCTCCTAGACTAGAGTATTATCAAATTTAAAGGCTGAAGAAACATTCTTCAGCCTTTATGTATGCCCAATAAGGATGTTAATAGCGTTTTCTCTAGCTATGGGGAAAATATCACTTGACACAGATAAATAGAGATAAAATCCACAATTTACTAATTCGAGGGTAAAAATTCAGCTATTATGTACGACACTATCATCGTGGGTGCTGGACCAGCTGGTGCCACGGCAGCATATCATTTAGCCAAGAAAGGACACTCAGTGTTACTTTTGGAAAAGGAATCGCTACCTAGGTATAAGCCCTGTGGTGGTGGTGTCTCACCAGCCATTGCGCAATGGTTTGACTTTGACTTTAGCCCAGCAATTTCGGTAAAAGTAGACTCTCTGCGCTTCACTTGGAAAATGGGCGACCCTGTAGAAGCAAAAATCGTCACCAAAGAACCAATCTGGATGGTAAGACGTGAGATTTTTGATTATTTCTTAGTGCAGCAAGCACAGAAACAAGGGGCTAGACTAAGTGATCATAATGGGGCTACAGGACTTGAATTTAAAAATGACTATTGGCAAGTTAACACGAATAATGGGCCGGTTACAGGTCGTTACTTAATTGCGGCTGATGGTGCAAAGGGAACCATGGCTAAATGGTTAGGCTTCAAAGACAGGAAACGTGTTTTAGCAGCAGCTTTAGAAGCAGAAGTTCCTGCTAATGTGGTCAATCAATCCACTGCTCACCTTGAGTTTGGTTTGGTTAAAAACGGTTATATCTGGAATTTCCCCAAAGCTGATGGTTATTCAATTGGCGTAGGGACATTTATGGGCGGTCAAAGACAAAACTTTAAGAAAATTTTGGACGAATACGCCCAATCCTTTGATCTAGATATTAAGACTAGTCAGCAATATGGTCATCCCATTTGTTCGTGGAATGGTCATCAAAAGCTACATACCCAAAACGCAATTTTAGCTGGGGAAGCGGCTTGTGTCGTTGACCCCATGACAGCAGAAGGTATTCGCCCCTCTATTTTTAGCGGTTTACTCGCTGCGGTGTCAATTGATCAAGCACTTTCTGGTGACATTAACGCTTTAGAGCAATACAGCGCCGCCATGAACGAACAATGGGGTAGTGAGATGGCTTGGGCGCAAAAACTAGGAGGTGCATTCTATCGTTTTCCTGGTATCGCTTACAAAGTGGGAGTTAAGCACCCATCTAGTGCGAAAATTATGGGTCAGCTTTTCTGTGGTGAAGTACACTACAGTGAGGTTACTGGACGCGCCTTGAAACGTTTAATTCGTGGTTTGTAAGCTATAGAACATTCTGTATTGCTGAATTTAAGTATATCGCCGGAAGATGATTTTTAACGCAAAGGGACGCAGAGGTTTATTGCGTCAGATGTGGGGGTCGGGTATTGGCGATTTCATGGAGTCCCTCTCCCCACCGGAAAGGGACAATGAAGATGTTGTGTTTAACAGGATTTTGACTAAGCGCCTACAGCTTCTTTAGCTGCGTAAAGGACTTCGGCGTTTATCTCTTTTAAGCCGCGATCACGGGCAAATTTCTCCGTGTTGCGCTTGACTTTACCACGGACAAATCCGGGAATTTTGTTTAGTTCTGCTTGACCGTCCTTGGTCCAGTTGAGGTCAGATGCGGCTGAAATTCCTTTGGTGATTACTTCTTTGGTATCGTGTCCCCCAAATATTTCTAACAGGTGGTCTTCCATTCCCAAGGTGAAGGAGTTGTAAATTAAATCTGTAATTTGATTTGTACCTTCGTAACCTAAAAATGGTTTGTAACCGATGGGGAAGTTCTGCACGTGTATGGGTGACGCAATTACACCACAAGGAATATCTAAGCGTTTACCAACGTGGCGTTCCATTTGTGTCCCAAAAATCGCTGCGGGTTCGACACGGGCGATCGCATCACCAATTTCCCCATGGTCGTCGCTAATCAACACTTGATC
The DNA here is from genome assembly GCF_029891675.1 of Anabaenopsis tanganyikae CS-531. Taxonomy (NCBI): domain Bacteria; kingdom Bacillati; phylum Cyanobacteriota; class Cyanophyceae; order Nostocales; family Nodulariaceae; genus Anabaenopsis; species Anabaenopsis tanganyikae. The sequence goes on along the minus strand of NZ_JANQDF010000083.1, from coordinate 22,904 downwards.
ACAATATTCACTCACCTGTTCCCGGAACCACTCAGCATCATATTTACAGTAGGTTCCCGCCCAGACAACGTGAATCCCCATTTCCCGCGCTAAAATCTTCGTGATTCCCGCGGCGTGGGTATTATCACCAAATACCACAGCTTTTTTACCAGTCAAATTTTGACAGTCAATAGAACGGGAGAACCAAGCCGCCTGAGACACATGGAGAGTTTGTTCATTGATAAAGTCTTCGTAGTCTACCTCCGCACCCTGGGCGTTAATCACCTGCTGAATCTTGCGAATACACCGAGCAGTTTCTACTACCCCCATAGGGGTGATGTCTACATAAGGCGTTCCAAATTCTTGTTCTAGGTAAGTAGCAGTGGCTAAACCCAATTCCCGATAAGGAACCAGGTTAAACCAGGCTTGGGGCAGTTTTTTCAAGTCATGAACCGCAGCACCTTCGGGAATGATCGTATTGACTTCGATTCCCAAATCCGCCATTAACCGCTTCAGTTCCGTACAGTCGTGGTTATTATGGAAACCAAGAGTAGAATTACCAATGATGTTAACAGATGGTTTTGTGGTTTTCCCTTGGGGTAATTCGCCCCGCTTCCTGGCTTTTTCAATGTAGTATTGCACGATTTGGTGCAGGGTGCGATCGGCGGCTTGTAGTTCGTTGAAACGGTAGTGGTTGACATCCGCTAGCATCACGTCTCCTTTAGCCTCCAGCTGCGCCCGCTCGACAAAATTGTGCAGGTCTTCTTGTAGGATGCTAGAGGTGCAGGTGGGAGTTAACACAATTAAATCTGGGTGTTCTTCGGCATCTTTGCGGGTGATGTTATCTACTACCTTTTCTTGAGAACCCCTTGCTAAAACGTTGCGGTCAACTACACTGGTGGTCACCGGGGTGAAGTTTTTCTCCCGCGATAACATGGATCGCATGACGTTAAAGTAATCATCGCCTAATGGGGCGTGCATAATCGCATGAACGTTTTTAAATGAACTAGCGACCCGCAGAGTGCCAATGTGGGCAGGTCCTGCATACATCCAGTAAGCCAATTTCATGACTGTGTTCTCCCTTTTCTACTCAAATAATTATGAGTGCATGATGATTAAATCGCTTCTGATTGTCTCAAAACTTTGGAGTTAGTGAGAAATAGTAATTTTGGCTGCTTGGGCAGGTCGTTAATAGCTCAAACCCTCTTAGTGATTGGCATCTAGCCTCTGTTTTTACTGGTATTCCTATTGTTGAATTAAATAACTCTTAACGAATTGATAAATATTTTTATCAATTTTTGTTAATTATGTTGATGATTAAATTGTTCCCAATAATTTTGAGAAGAGAATACCTGTATTTACTCCCTAGGGAAAAATATGACTGTGGGCGACTTATATTTGACACCTATTCATAAGTCGGATTACACACCACAAGCCCGGGCGATCGCTACCCGTTGCTTTTGTCCTCCTGAAAGATTGGATGGATAGTAATTGACTCGATATCCCAATTTCACACCATGGATCTGTGCATTACGCAACTGTGCTTCTAGACGAGCAATTGTAGCTTGTCTTGCAGAGATGTCTCCGGCTTTTGCTCCCGCTTTTACCTGATGGACAACAGCTTGAGCAACTACAACTTGTTTTTGCGCTTTTTCTAAAGCTGCAAGTCGAGGGTGATAATTGTCAAGAATTACCACCACCTGTCCTTGAGACACTCAACCCCCTTGCTTAACCAAGAGTTTTCCTATCCGCACCCCAGTTTGAGAATTAGGAGCAGATAAACGGACTACTTCACCTTGAGTCTCTAAACGTCCTAAAGCAGCAACAGCAGTTCCCTACCATAACTACTGGATTTTATGTGTGGTCGGTGAGCGAAGTCGATAGGGATAGCGTGGCGTTAGCCATACCGTGTTCGGTGTGTTCCCTGTTCCCTAAGATAAAAGTTACCTGTTGAAAACTTATCAAACATCCTCTTACAGGTTTTGTAAATAAGTGCTTTTGCTTGGGTACCATAATCACTTTTTTTCTCAGTTAGAGATATCTAGAAGTTGTTGATATCTTTTGTTGGTGAAGATATACGACAGTCGTCGTATATCCGGTCTGCTTGTGGATAATCCCGGTAAAACTATGGAATACATGAGCAGCATCCGCTTTTAATAAAGCTTCAGACATTCTTACTTGTTAATCACTGCGGCTTGTTCGTTTTTCAAAATTGCTAAGTATTCACTCCGTGTTCCATCTATCCGGTAATGGTCGCAAATTTTGCATAGTTTCAAAACATCCAATCGGCTGAATAGTTTTTGATGCTGAATCTTATTATCAGTCCTCCATCGCCAAAAAGTTGTTCGATCAATACGACGATTACTTTCAGGCCATCTTCGTCTAGATAGGAAATCTATTATTTCTTGTTCATAAAACGAGTAGCCCTTGGGCAATTTTAGAAGTTCTTCTCTTAACTCAATTAGCGGTATGAGTGGATCTAACTCAGATAGTCTCATGCCAGCAATCCTTTATAGTTTCGTGTCCGTCTAATGATGTACAATACTTAATGCAGCACGGTTTAATGATATGCAAGTGCATTGTGTGAGCACGTGAATTTCCCTGAAGAGAGATAGGAGACCATCAAGTAATTGTATGTCTCTGTATTTCTCAGATTGGCAATTCAACAGCATTTGATTAGCCTTTATATCACCTACCATAAACATCTTGATCCTCAATTGCAACCCATAAGCAACATATTTGAAAATAAATTTTAAAATGAAAAAATGGCAATTTGGCACAGAGATAATATGTAAATACGTTATGGAAATTAAGCAAGTATTAAAATCTTATTTCATCAGATAAAAATGCTACATAATCAATTATTTATATTCTTAATGAGATATAAATAATTGATTAGTAAATAAATTTACCTAGGAATAGAAATAACATTAATAATCAGCATAAATAAATGAACTATACAACATTTATGGCAATTAGAAAGTAAATATAATCAAGCTTTAGAAGCATAGCGATGTTCCCCAGGATAGATGTAGTGCAAATAAATTAAAATTGATGTATAGGGGAGATTCTACCCAATCTTAGTCTAGTTATTTCTCAGGTTTGTACTCATTCACTCATGAGGTACTAATGTCTATATTAGACTGGTGAACTTTGTGACAATAGTCTATATATTGAAAATAATGATTTCAATTTTAATCAATCTTTAGGCAGATGTAAAAAATCTTAGATAAATTAAGTATCTAAAGTTAATATTTTTGACACATAGATTTATAGTAGGATACAACAGTCCAATTAGAAAATAAACTTCAAAACCCCTTGGCAACAAATACGAAAAGTCTCATCTATGCAATTTATATGCAATTGATACCAATAAAACCTTACCGTATGACATACTAGTAAGTCAGACATTAAATAATTATTGAGTTCATACTTACTGCCCTTCCAAGAGCATAGACAAAATGAGATTACAGAGATTCATGCTCTCCTTACCAAGTTTTGATAATCAGAGGCTAATTTTTCATGCCGCTCGCCAAACTCTTCGCAAAGCTGAAATGGCACGACTAGCGGTGCATGAATGGCTAAATCACCATGATTTTGAACTAGAAGAGTGGAAAAATAAAACGGCTTCTGAGCTTGGTATTAGTATTAGTGAGCTAGAGCAGAAACTATTAGCTGCTAATCAGAAAAAGGCAATGAAGAAAAAAGAAGATAATCATGGGGATTCAGAAAACAATTATTGATCAAGTTAATCAAGTTAATCATGTCTAAGCACAACCATGTGACCAAGAAATTGCTCGGCTGATATCATCCGGCTTAACAGGGTGTTTCATCTATGTTAGACATATGGAGTTGCATAGGAGTTGCGATCAAGAATCAAACATCCTAATATAACTGTAATTAGCAAATTAATCGATGTGCATGAGGCTGAGGTTTCGAGATTCAACTATTCCACCCACCTATGGCAAACTTCCATATATCTGCTGTTGATGTTTCCAGAATAACCTTGTGGAGCATAGATTATTCTCAACTCTCTCATTGACACAGTAAAACTCTGAACCTATCTAAATTTGACAAGCAAAATAGTGACCGTGAATTCATTACTGCTTCTACAATTGAAGCTCAATTACAACAGTTGCAATAAGATATCAGCAATTGTGAAAATTTTCTGCTTCAGATCATACAGGGGAAGAAAATAATGGTGACAAATGTATCGTTAAACCCTAGGGAAATTAACACAAAACGGCAACAGACCCCAATTGCCATCATCAGCATGGCTTTTATATTCCCCCAAGCCAAAAACTTACAGGAATATTGGGAAAACATTATTCACAAAGTAGATTGTATTACTGATGTTCGAGCTTCGCGTTGGAGCATAGATGATTATTATGACCCTAAACCCAGAACACGTGACAAAACCTACCGTAAACGGGGCGGATTTCTCCGAGAAGTTGACTTTAATCCCATGGAATTTGGGCTACCACCCAACATCTTAGAAGTCACAGATATTTCCCAGTTGTTAGGGTTGCTGGTGGACAAATCTGTCATAGAAGATGCTGGCCATGGTGAATCTGGAAATCGTCATATCTACGATAGACTTCGCGATCGCACCGGTGTAGTGTTAGGTGCAGCCCTGGGTAGACAATTAGCATTACCACTCAGTTGTAGAATGCAGTATCCCATTTAGGAAAAAATGAGCAATGGTAACTCAGCCCCAGTTAACAAAAATCACTCAGAAACACCAAACCTTTTTACTTCTGAGGATTCGGGTCAGAAAACCACACCTACAAACAAGGTAGCAGTGAATGGTATTGCCAAATCTATGAACAACAGCCAATCAGACCAACAGGATAGCAACTCTACACCAACCAATTTAGAAACATTTGTGAATTACCAAAGGGCTATAGACAACTTAGAGTATACTCTCATCCAACTAAATCGCCATCAACGTCAAATATTGCAGGTTCATGAACAATCTTTGCGGCATCAAACAGAATACACGAACAGCTTTTTCGGGCTGATGCAACAACAGCATATCCTCTGGGGAAATGGTCAATTCATTGAGAAACAACCCGAAACCCAGCAACTAGCCATCTCCAGTTTAGAACGTAGCATGATGCGGTTTCACGATCATCAAGCTGACAGCCTCCGCATTCATGAGCAATATCTGAAGTATCAGCAAGAATATACTCATAACTTTTTCCAGTTAGTCCAGCAACATCAACTACCAACCTGTGATGACAGGATTCAACACAGTTTGAATACTCCGGTATACGGAGAAGATCGGCCCATACCAGTAACAGCCGTATCGGCTGTGGCGACTGAATTACAGACGGTGACAACTAACGGTAGTGGTAACGGTAATGGTCAGGGTGCACATCATCAAACCATACCAGTTACAGATATAATTGCCACCCGGCAGAATCCCACTGCAACCATAGTAGCCACACCACCCGTAGATATTGATCCAGCTACCCTGCAGCCCACCCTGCTCACCATTGTCAGTGATCAAACAGGCTACCCCAGTGAAATGTTAGAGATGTCCATGGACATTGAAGCAGATTTAGGGATTGATTCCATCAAACGGGTGGAGATTTTGGGAGCATTATTAGAAATATACCCCGATTTACCCAGGCCCAATCTAGAGGAACTGGCACAGCTACGGACTCTGGCCGAAATAGCCGAGTACATCAGGACTATAGCAACGCCCACCATCAATAAAAATTAAATAACATTTTTAGTATTTGGGTGATGGGAAAACCAACACAGAATCAAATACCAAAAATAGCGATTGTGGGCATGGATTGCTATTTGGGTGGTAACTGCCAGGGTTTAGATAGTTTTGAACAAAGTATTTATGAATGATCATATTTCTATTATCAGAGTATTAGCAAAGCTATTGAGTCATAGAGTGGACATGGATTTGTCGCCACTGTATTCTCTCTCAGACCGTAGCTTGAATCACAATCAAATACTAGATCAAAACATCACCTTGGGTAGCCAGAAAACTGATGACATATTTCTGGGTAAGAATAAGCAGGAAATATTCCCAGAAAAATTTTATAACCCATCAATTAGTCCTCCCAGTCAGCAGTATGAATTACTGGAATTTAGTCAAGCCAGACCCACATATTCTCTGAATAAAAATTCAGTATTAGCTGAGGAAAAGAGATTTATGAGCAACTTAATCGCCGGGGATGATAAAGCTTCTAGTGTATTATTGAAGGATAGACCAAGCCCTGACTTGTCAGTTAACCCTAAGGCTTCGCTACCCAAGCTATCACACAATGTCGGAGTAGGTCATACTATTTCACCTCAAGAAGATGAGATTTTTATTGTGGAAGAAAGAGACTGCAAAAATGATCATACAGTTGATAAAGAACAGCTAGATAATTTACGCAATCCTCAGTATCAGAAGCTGATATATAATGCTTTTTACATGGCACAAAACCACAGCAATGTATTAGAAATACGACAACAATCACTACATCAAATCAGCGTCATAATCCAGCAACAACTAAATCTATACCAGAAAATATTTAACGCATAAAGTCATTAATTCACGAAAGTATTTCATGATGATAACAAAGCCATACCCCATTGTTTCTTAAGCAATTAAAAATTATGCCGACAATTGCTCCTCATAATGCCTAACAAATAACACCCTAAAAACCTCATGTTTAACAAAAATGTACTCAGTCATAAACGCGGAAATTCACTGTTAAAAACATCTAATTTTTTTGTGAGTAACCGTCAAGCATGGCATGGTGATATAAATACAATATCTTTTGATGGTAATGGCATAAGAGCTAAACTAATTAACTTAGCTAAACCTTGTTACATTATCAGAGTAGAAGATAAAATTGGTGTTACTAATCAAGGAGAATTAATTCATTATCCTAATGGTAAAACTGGACAAGAAATGTTGATGTCCGTTCCACCTATACATATTCAACAGTTAGGAGATCCCAACTTTATAGATTTCCATAATGTTAAATATGCCTATGCTACTGGTTCCATGGCTCATGGTATTGCTTCTGAACAATTAGTAATAGCTCTTGGTAAGGAGAAAATTTTAAGTTCATTTGGTGCTGGTGGTCTCTCTCCTGACCGTGTGGAAGCAGCCATCAAGCGTATTCAGCAAGCCCTACCCGAAGGAATTTACGCTTTTAACTTACTTCATAGTCCCAGTGAACCTACTCTTGAACGTGGTACAATTGATTTGTATTTGAAATATCAAGTCAGAACAATAGAAGCATCTGCATTTTTAGATTTAACTGATAACGTTGTCTACTACCGGGTTGCGGGACTAGGCTTGAATGCAGCTAATCAAATCCAAATTAAAAATAAAGTCATTGCCAAAGTTTCTCGCCGAGAAGTGGCCACAAAATTCTTAGAACCTGCTCCTGTGAAAATTCTTAAAAGATTAGTACAGCAAGGTCTCATCAGTGAATTACAGGCAAGTATAGCCGCAAAAGTTCCCATGGCTGACGATATTACCGTGGAAGCAGATTCCGGTGGTCACACAGATAATCGTCCCTTAGTTTGTCTGTTACCATCGATTTTGGAATTAAGAGATCAAATTCAAGGCCAATATGGTTACGAAAGACCGGTCAGAATTGGAGTAGCGGGAGGAATTGCGACTCCCCAATCAGTATTGGCTGCTTTTATGATGGGTGCTGCTTATGTCGTTACTGGTTCCATTAACCAATCCTGTATTGAAGCTGGAACTTCTGAATATACTAAACAATTGCTAGCCCAAGCGGATATGGCTGATGTGATGATGGCTCCAGCAGCAGATATGTTTGAGATGGGAGTAAAACTGCAAGTTCTCAAAAGAGGAACGCTCTTTCCTCTCCGGGCGCAAAAACTGTTTGACTTATACAAAAACTATGATTCAATTGAAGATATACCTGTTACCGAAAGAGAGAAGATAGAAAAGCAAATCTTCAGAAATAGTCTAGATAGCATTTGGCAAGAAACAGTTAATTATTTATCTCAACGTAATCCCGAAAAACTGCACAAAGCCGCCAACAATCCCAAGCTGAAAATGGCTCTAATTTTTCGCTGGTATCTAGGATTGTCTTCTCGTTGGTCTAACTCTGGTGAGAAAGGTCGGGAAATTGATTATCAAATCTGGTGCGGTCCATCTATGGGAAGCTTCAATAACTGGATACAAGGTTCTTACTTGGCAGATTTAAATAATCGGAAGGTAGTTGATGTTGCCCATCATATGATGATAGGAGCAGCATTTTTATACAGATTACAAAATCTGAAGATTCAAGGATTACAAATACCCGATTCTTATACTCAGTATCATCCAGTCATTTCTGGTAAATTGTAAGAGGTTGTTTGATAAGTTTTCAACAGGTAATTTTTATCTTAGGGAACAGGGAACACCGAAGGATTGGGGAACACGGTTCGACTTCGCTCACCGACCGCACAAAAAACAATAAAATCCAGTCTCCTCCCCTTACAAGGGGAGGGTTAGGGTGGGGTAAAACAATATTTGATACACTAATCATAACTTGACAAACATCCTCTTAGAGTAGCGGGGACTGGCTAAGGGATCAAGATTCTGAATTGATTCTCCCAGCGGTAACCCTATTTCGTCGCAGTTGCTAGATATCTACAGAGCTACGCCTGTGGTGGGCTTGGGAGGCTGAATTTCAGTGCCTATGCCTCGGCGATATAGTTGTGCTAATCGCTGCTCGTATTTAAGTAAGTCCTGGTAAATTTCCTTAAATATCGCGGTTGCTACGGGGTCAGTATACATTGCAGACAAATTGCTAATATCGCCAAGACCTGTTTGTACATCTCCTAGGGCGCAACGTAACTGATAGATGTCATCGCTACCAGTAAAGGTACTTTTAACTTTGGCGTATTGATTGGCGATATTTGCCACTATCGAAGGTTTTTCATGGAGTGTGTTGAGATAGGTTTCCAATTTCTGAATGTGGCGCTGTCTATTACTAATCATCTCTTGAAACAGCGATCGCACTTCGTGATCTGATTCTTTTTGGGTGTACTGTTCTAAGGCTTCCATTGAATAACGCTCCCCACTCAGTGCTATATTCAACCCCCTGGTAATTTCACCTTTAGTAGAACCACCCCAAGCATCAGCGAGTTTCCACCACTGGGCGCTAGTATCTTTTTCCTCTGGAAGTGCAGCATCTTTACCACCGTACCCCAGACGACTGAGCAATGCTGTGGTGAAAATCCCTAAGTCTCCTGGTTCGCGTGAGGTAATTAAATTCCTATCTACCACTAAGGGTTCATCTAGGTAATTTACACCTGCATTAATCATATCTTTGCGGATAGCAGTAAAGCCCGTGGCTTTTCTACCTTTGAGCAAATCACCTTCAATTAAAAGTTGCGGCCCGTGACATACAGCTGCTACCCATTTCCCTTGTTCCATGGCTTTTTGCACAAAGCTGACTGTGTTCGGGTTCCGCCGCATTTTATCCGGGGCCATACCACCGGGAATTACTACTGCGTCAAATTCCGCTGCTATGGCTTCTGTGGTGGTAGCGTCGGGCTGAACTGAAACTTTACCTCGTTTACCTTTATATTTTTCATTCATGCGTGAACCGAGGACAACTATCTCCATCCCAGCTTGCTTTAGTCCATTACACGGGATAGTAAATTCTATATCCTCAAATCCATGTTCTATGAGGATGGCGACTTTTTTCTTCCGAGAATGATTGTTATGATTGGTCATGATTTTTGCCTAGGTTAATAATTTTACTCAATAGGATGCTTGACTGCAGGAATTTAAGTTGGTGATGTGGTGAATAGTTCCTCATAGTCATGATCAAAATAATTATGAAATTTGCTGAATTTGTCAGGCTTAATGGCGTTTTGTAAGACTGCAAATACAGCCCGAACATGAATGGCGCTGGTTGTCGGTTCTATATTTTCTCTTTGACTCACACGAGTAATGAATTCTTGCAGGTTGAAAGGTTCACTAGTTTCTCCTTCTCGCCTTTGCAAAGATTGAGCTAATTCTTGTGGTAATTCTGCTGCTACTTCTTTGAATTCATCGCCGGGGATACGCTCTGTGATGGTTTCTAAGGTAGCACGGGTGGCGCGTTCGGCTTCTTCACGAGAATTTGATTGAGCTAGGCTTTGTACGTGTGTAATAAACTCGTTATATTCCATTCTATACCTCTTTTTATTGTAATTTGTAATTAAGAGTAGACTATTGATTTAATTCCTATTTAATTGCTAATATATGGATTTCACTCCTACACAGTTGAGGAATTTCAATTGAGACTTATTTATTAAAGTATCTTCTAATTACTATTTTTTCTTCGTACTCAGGGGATATATTTTTTTATCACTAAAGTAATATACCCTTGGTGATACTGTCTTTACCTTTGGTAAGGTTATGATGAATCGGTAAATAGAATTAATATTATTTATGGAAGAAAATAATCAGAATCAAGAAGTCAATTCTGATGATTTAACCGCAGAAATTACCGAATCTTACGGTACTGGTGTTAAGGATTTGCCGGGGTATAATATTGGCGGGCGATCGCTCAGACAAAGAAAACGTCAGTATACACACACAAGTCCGGAAATTACTGGCGGTGATGTTGATGCTTATTGGCAACAGGAAGATACGGTCGGAGATGAAGCTGTAGGTGGTACTGCCCCTACTCCTGATCAAAGTGTAACTGATGATTTAGGAAAGGCAGTAGGATTACCGATGAATGACGGTGATTTTCTCCATACTGAGGATATTTTAGAGCGGCGTGATCATTCTCGCTGGGAATTAGATCCGATGTCTTCTGATGATTATCAAGAGCGGAAAGATTAAACCCAAAACTTAAAAATTTAAGTTTTGGGATGTGAGGATAAGTTAAAACCTAATGCCTAATTGTCCATTAAATCCTCGCACAGAATTGTAACCAGCACCGACAAAAATATTATCGGTAGCACCTATTTGGACACCGCCAGAAACAGCAACACCTTGGTCTTCTGAATACCAGCCAAGTCCGACATAAGGTGAAATCACTGGTAAACTGAAGAATTTTAAAACATCTCCTCCAGTAGCACCTTCGGGACCTCTACCGATCTCAAAACCAAAATCTAAAACTCTCACACCAGCAGCATAGGTGACTTCTCCATCCTTTTCACCCACAGAAACCCAGGGTTGTGGTAACAATTGGGCAGGTGCTGGACTGGGGACAAATACAGTTAAGCAAGTTAAGGATGGAATGAGTATTTTGGCAATAACCGATTTTTTCACCGTTTTTATGGGAAACTACCTGTCATATTGTATTGCAACTCTCAGGTAAACCATCCACCTTTGAGTATTTTTCCGTGAATTTACTGTAAAATAAAAAGATATTTTTAATCTATCAGTTATCAACTCCCATCATGTCACCCCAAACCATTGAAAAGATTGTATCTGCCTACTTTGCCAATATTGCCGCAATGAATCCAGAAGGGTGGGTGAGTAAGACAGGTAAGCCAGTTATCTTTGCAGGAATTACGATTTTTGAAATCAACTCAGCTGGTAAGATTCAAACAACTCGCGCTTACTGGAATCCCCAAGAGATGGTAGCACAATTGCGGTGAACTCATCCATAATAGGGTAAGTATTATTTTTAATTTGATTATGTACTTAACTTGGTTAGACAGCAATAGTTGGTTACTGGAAATGGGTAACCAACGCATATTACTGGATCCTTGGCTGGTTGGTTCTTTAACTTTTGGCAATTTAGATTGGTTTTTCAAAGGTTCTCGGATACAAGAACGCCCCATACCACAAAATATTGATTTGATTTTGCTGTCTCAAGGTTTAGAAGACCACGCTCATCCACCGACTCTTAAACAACTAGATCATGAAATTAAGGTTGTGGGTTCTGCCAATGCGGCAAAATTATCACGTGAGTTGGGCTACAATTACGTAACATCCCTGAAGCACGGGGAAAGTTTCAACTTGAATCAACAAGTGGAAATCACAGCTGTTCCCGGCTCTGTGGTAGGTTATAATCTGGTAGAAAATGGTTATCTGATTAAAGAATTAACCAGTGGGTTAACAATTTATTATGAGCCTCATGGGTCTCATTCGCCGGAAATTAAACAATTTGCCCCGGTTGACGTGGTGATTACGCCGATAGTAGATATAACATTGCCTTTAGGCTTGCCAGTTATTAAAGGTAGGAAGAGTGCATTGGAAGTTGCACAATGGTTACAACCTCAAATTATGCTTCCCACGGCCGCGGGTGGAGATGTGGTTTTTGAAGGTGTGCTGACGAAATTCTTGAAAGCTCAAGGAAGTGTGGCAGAATTTAATTGCCTACTGCAGCAATATAATTTGTCTACCCAGGTGATGGAACTCACCCCGGGCGATCGCCGAGAATTGCAGTTGAGGAATAATTCAACTGTGAGCAAGTCCAAGCTCTAGATATGGCGGTTAGCCGTTGGCGATTTTAGTCGCCACCGCAATTCTCAAATCAATTGTGTTTGTATTTACCAAGCACCTGTAGCAAGTACAGAGCTTACTGTCCTGAGTAAAAACAGCCACGATACTAATCGTGACTGAGTACTTTGAATTAACTGATTTTTACTTTCTAGAATTAACTAGGGTTAAACTCAGAGTAAGACTGAGAAATTATCAGGCTTGAGCGTAATTTGCGGCAGCAAAGTCCCAATTGACTAATTGGTCTAAGAAATTCTTGATGAAAGCAGGACGCGCATTTTTATAGTCAATGTAGTAGGCGTGTTCCCAAACATCTAAAGTTAGGAGGGCTTTTTTGCCATGGGCTAAGGGGTTCTCTGCATTTGGTGTTTTCATGATCTTGAGAGTACCACCGTCATCAACTAACCAAGCCCAACCGCTACCGAATTGAGTTGCTGCAGCGTTAGAAAATTCTTCTTTAAATTTGTCAAAGCTACCAAAATCCTGATTAATTTTGGCTGCAAGGTCGCCAGTGGGTGCGCCCCCACCTGCGGGCTTTAAGCAATTCCAGAAAAAGGTGTGATTCCAAACTTGAGCAGCATTGTTGAAGATTCCCACCTTAGAGGAGTCTTTAAAGGCAATTTGGATGACCTCTTCCAAAGATTTGTCAGCCAGTTCTGTACCGTCAGTCAGCTTATTTAAGTTAGTCACATAGGCTGCATGATGTTTGCCATAGTGATACTCAAATGTTTCTCCCTTCATGCCATAGGGCTCGAGAGCGTTAAAGTCGTAAGGTAAGGGGGGTTGTGTAAATGCCATTTTGTGAAATCCTCTCTTGACTGTTTTCCGGTTTAAAACTGTTGAGCGAAACTTAGGAAACGACAGGTGTTATCTGTATGCGTTTTCTATCCCAACGCTATAGGATATAAAACTTAACATTGTCATTCTACTACCAAAGGGAGGATTCGGGCAAAATACTGTTTGATTTGAGCCAAATTGCATAAAGGTAGAAATATCAGAGATGCTCGACAACTAAGATAAGCGTTTTTGATAGTAGTTAACAATTTGTGCTGTAACTTCAGACACGTTAAGACCATCAGACTGTATTTCTACTGCATCCGCTGCTTTTTGTAAAGGGGAAATTTTCCGAGTGCTATCTTTTCGGTCTCGTTCGGCAATGTCGCCTTTGAGACGCTCTAGATTCACTTCGGGTTGTCCCTGTTTTTTCAAGTCTTGCTGACGGCGATGTGCTCGTTCATCAACAGATGCGGTTAAGAATACCTTAACTTCGGCATCGGGGAAGACATGAGTCCCAATGTCTCGACCTTCGGCGACTAAACCACCTTTTTTACCCCAGCTTTGCTGTTGTTTAACGAGTGCTTGACGCACGGCGCTTTGTGCTGCGATCGCCGATACTTGAGATGTCACTTCAATTGTGCGAATTGCTTGAGTTACATCAGTACCATTAATCCAAACCCTGACGGGAGATTGCAGATCCTCAGTGGGGGTAAGTTCAATATTGCACCGATTAACTAACTCAGCAATGGCGCATTCATCATCAAGAGCAATACCCTTTTGCAGCACCAGCCAAGTCACAGCCCGATACATAGCTCCTGTATCGAGATACACTAAACCCAGGTGAGTGGCCACTTGACGAGCCACTGTAGATTTACCAGCACCGGCTGGTCCATCGATAGCGATGATGGGCTGACGATCGCGCAGGATGGTATTATCAATCAAACGTGTGGAACCAAGACGACCTGCGATCGCCAGCATTCCCTCCTCCTCAACTGTTTCTAAAGACATTAACGTACTCGGATTAACTAATTCAATATATTCCACCATGAGATTAGGAACCTTTGCCAGTTCTTGCTGTACCAATCCTATGAGGGTACTGCGATCACGAACACCCTTACCAAACCCAGCAGCACTAGCCCGTAAAGCTTGATATAAAATTACTGCTTGGGCTTTTTCTTGTGCAGTCAAATATTGGTTACGAGAACTTAAAGCCAGACCCGACTCTTCCCGCAGGGTTGGACAAGCAATAATCTCTACTGGCAAATTTAAATCACTCACCAACCGTCTAATAATAGCTAGTTGTTGACCATCTTTTTGTCCAAAGTAGGCGCGGTCGGGTTGTACCAAGTTAAAAAGCTTGGTGACAATCGTCGCGACACCCTGAAAGTGACCAATGCGAGAACGACCACACAAACTGGACATCATAGCACATGGAGGCATTACTTGTGTCAGTTGAGATGCTTCTAGACTGTTCTGAGAAACACCCATTTCCTCTGGTGTGGGGGCAAAAATCGCATCTACCCCCGCTTTTCTACACATTTGTTGGTCTAGCTCTAAAGTGCGGGGATAACGTTGATAATCTTCATGGGGGCCAAATTGCAGGGGATTGACAAAAATACTGACAATCACCGTAGAATTTTCTTGCCTTGCCCTTGCCATCAAGCTCAAATGACCTTGATGTAATCCTCCCATAGTTGGCACCAAACCGACAGCCGTCTGGTACCAGCTAGACATCGCATCTAGTCCCAAATCTTCGGGAACCCTGAACTGATGTTGTGAACAAAGTTGAGTTAAATAGCAGCGTAAAGCTGCAACTGTTGTCAGCAGACGCACAAAATACCCCTAGTTCTTTTTAAGCCTCTCCCCCGTTAGTTTATATCTGAAATAGGGGGCTGGGGTATGGAACTAGGGGTATTAGGGACTGGGGACATTATCCACTGAAATTCTCAGGAATTATCGCCCCATAACTTCAATCTTCACAGGTGCTAAACCGTTGTTAATCATTCCTAAGCTACGAGCAGCACCAGTGGATACATCGATGACTCTACCGCGAATGAATGGGCCTCGGTCATTAATTCGCACCACAACCGAACGACCATTACGGGTGTTAGTCACACGAACTCGCGTGCCGAAAGGTAAGCTACGATGGGCTGCAGTCATACCTTCGGGATTAAATCTTTCACCGGTGGCGGTAGGTCTACCAGCAAAACCGCGACCGTAAAAGGAAGCTATACCACGGAAAGTGAGTCGTTTGTTGCTCGCAAGCTGCTGTGCGGGCTGCTGCGAACCAACTTTTACTGGTTCAGGGAGATTAGCAATTTCTGTGATGGGAGATGCATTACCAATGAGTCTCCGCAAGCGATTAGTTACTTGCAATGCATCTTCTGCGAGATTTTCGGTGGTTCCTGCTAGGATGGTTTTTGCATTGATTTCCACCAATTCCCGATCTTTAATTTTAATCGTATAGCTCTCGCCGGTGTGTTGTGTGACAGAGGCACTTTTGTTGCCATCTGTAGATTCGCCCTGACCCCTCCAACTAACGGTAATCTGTTGAGCATCCTCACCATTACGCACTAGCTGGTTAATACTGGCTGCTATGAGTCCAGCTCTATAAACCGGGTCATCATTAAGGGATTTCTTTTCCTTTGTCGCATTCCTCAAGTTCCCTACACTCGTCCCCGTGCGACCAGAGGACTGTTGTCCCGCAGTAGTTCCAATTCCACTCACCGTCAAACTTTGCGGCTGTGGCTGAGAACTCAAAAAGGTAATAACTGGAATATTTTTGATAAACAGGGTTGCCGCTTTACGACCTCCAATGTAGTGAGAATGAATGTTTGTTATCACAGCATCGGAAGTCAGTTTCCCAGATGAGGTTTGAAACTCTCCTACTTTAACTACATTTTTAACTGATGTTTCTGGAGAAACTCGATTAGTTTGCTTTGTAGTAGTAGTTTGAGTGCGTCCGACTAAGGGCGTACCCACAACAGTCAGAAACAGGGCGACAATAGTCCACAAATATCGTTGATTCATGCGTCCGATTTTTAAAGCGAGTGTAGAACAGCAGTTTTTTAGTTCCTGGGATTTTTTGCCAGTTTCAGTGACATCTCCCATGAAGTTTCCTGGGTTCTGGGTTTCACTTTTTTGATTTATAACTGCAACACACTATCACGAACTTTGAAGGTTGGGGATCAGGGTTTTACCGTAGATCTAAATCACTTTATTCGATTTCAATTCTAATTTCCGCGGCGAAACCGTTTTCAAATCAGGATTTTGAGGATGTAACGTTTTTTGTAACTGACTCAAGCTTTCATATGAAAATCTAATATTTCGGCGGTTTTTGATTAGTAATAACACTCCTAAGAGAAAAATGTATTTTAAGAAACATATAAATTTATTAAATATATTTTTGTCAAAACTCCCTCAAAATACTTGAGTATATTTCCTTGAGGAATTTTTGGGCAGCCCACTCAAAATCATCTGTAAGTCTACATACAAATATTTTTAATTTTAAATAGGCTAGCAGTCATGTTCTAGTGGTTAGTCATCTGATGAGACCTTTTCTCAGTAAATACATTTACACAAGTATATATTTAAGTATTATATTTTATGTATATATGCCATTTAATTACTGAAAAACCCCCATCATTTGGTAACTAAAAAGTATTTTTTTACAAATTAAAATCAATGATGAGAAAATTAAAAAAGCTTCACTGGCTTGAGCTAACAAAAAATAAAGTAGCGAAAATTACATATATTTTCGGTTGCTAGATTAACTTAAATATGATTTCCGAGAGAAAAATATTAGGCTCATGGCAAACAAAGCAAATCCAGAAAATGTAGAAATCGGTTCAGCGCCATTTTTAGCTGTTCTCAACGACTTATATTCCCAATACAAGTTACTCAAGGAGGGTACACTAGCAAACTATATTCCAGAACTGGCAAAGGTAAATCCAGAATTATTCAGCATTTGCATTGTCACAGTAGATGGTCAAAGGTACGAAGTCGGGGATAATCAACACCAATTTACTATCCAGTCCATTTCCAAAGTGTTTGCTTATGGACTGGCTTTAGAAGATCATGGACGGGATTATGTCTTAACTAAAGTGGGGGTTGAACCAACAGGAGACGCATTCAACGCCATTATTCTCGATGAACAATCGAAGCGACCTTATAACCCCATGGTAAATGCAGGTGCGATCGCCACTACCAGTTTAATTAAAGGGTCTGGTGCGACGGAACGCTTAAACCGGGTTCTGGATATGTTTCAGAAATACACCGGACAGAATGCACTGGTTGATATCTCAGTGTTTACCTCTGAACGTAGTACGGGACATCGCAACCGCGCCATAGCACATTTAATGCTCAATTTTGGCATGATTGACCAAAACATTGAAGAAGTTTTGGATCTTTACTTTCAGCAGTGTGCTGTGATGGTAAATTGCCAGGATTTAGCGGTGATGGCGGCCACCCTTGCTAACAGAGGTATGAACCCGATTACAGGAGAACAAGCAATAGATAGTCGTTACATTAAAGATATTCTCAGCGTCATGTACACCTGCGGTATGTATAACTTTGCTGGGGAATGGGCTTACAAAGTTGGTATTCCGGCTAAAAGTGGGGTTTGTGGTGGAATTATGGCGGTTGTACCCCATAAAATGGGCATTGGGGTATTTTCGCCATTGTTAGATGTCCGTGGTAATAGTGTCCGGGGAGTGAAAGTGTGTGAGGAACTTTCCCAGCGATTAGGGTTACATTTATTTGAATGTTCAGGTGAGGGACTGAAATTTTAACTCACTGTAATTACCGCTCCCAGACTCTCATTCGCCAACCTATCAACAGCACACACTGCATAGGTTCCAGCTTGTTGCACCGTGGCGGTAGCTGGCGTGGCGTAGCCATAAGTTCCAGCAGATAAGACCCGCTGAAGTACCCAATTTTCACCAGTCTGTCGATAAAGTGTCCAAGAACGCACGGGTTGCTCATCGCCGGGTTCCCAACTTAGGCGACGATTATTAACTTGTAGTTCTCGGGGTGGTGGTGGTGGGTCTGTATTCTGCCATGACATAGTAGGTACTATGGCGGGGGTGGGATAAAGGGAATTGCGGAAACTGTCAGCAATTCCCTGACGGTTTTGATTAATGTGACTCATGCTAAAAAAGATATTACCCAGTGACAAGTTAGCAGCTAGGTTGCGAGTGATGGTAACTTGTTTGCTAATCTCTCCACTCTTCCAAGCTTTGCCATCAAGTTGACTAATATTGTTGCCTACATATATATGTCGCTGCTGAGGATTAATTTCTGTCCACCATTTTAGTAGTGTGGGATAACTTTGTGCGGTCTGGTCAATGCGCCAATAAAGTTGAGGGGCGATATAATCCACCCAACCTTGTTCTAACCATTTTTTAGCATCAGCATACAGTACACTATAAGCATCTAGGCCATTTATTCCTGGTGGTTGTCCAGGTCGGTAAATACCAAAGGGACTAATACCGAATTTGACGTGGGGCTTTATGGCTTTGATTCCTTGAAATAGCCGTAATACCATTTGATTCACGTTTTCCCGTCGCCAGTCACTTAAGCTGAGTTGACCACCAGTTGATCTATAAGCTGCATAGGTTTTACTATCGGGGAAGGTTTGACCCTCGATGGGATAGGGATAAAAATAATCATCCAAGTGAATGGCATCTATATCATAGCGACGCACAACATCCATCATCACGTTGTACGCCCTATCCTGGACGATTTTGATTCCTGGGTCCATCCATAGTTGATTACCCCATTTGTAAACTACTTCGGGATTTGTCAAAGCTATATGGTTTCTGGCGTTGGGTCTAGCTGTGATGCTAGTTTTGGCCCGGTAGGGGTTGAACCAAGCATGAAGTTCAATATTACGTTGGTGACATTGAGCGATCGCAAATTCCAAAGGGTCATAAAATGGTTCTGGTGGTTTCCCTTGAGTTCCCGTCAACCAAGCGCTCCAGGGTTCTAGTTGGGAAGCATATAAAGCATCACCTTCTGGTCGCACCTGCAAAATCAGGGCGTTGAAGTTGAGTGCTTGTAATCGGTCGAGAATTGCAATCAATTCAGCTTGCTGTTGTGCTGTTGAGAGTCCGGCTTTAGAGGGCCAGTCACTATTCCATACTGTTGTCACCCACGCCCCCCGAAACTCTCGCTGATGATTTACCTTGACAGTTTTAGGAGTATTGACAAGTTTTGGGGTAACTATGATATAATTAGATAATATTTTATCGGCTCTACCTAAGTAAACCAAAGCTTGATATACAATTACTGCCACTTCTGCACGGGTGGCTGGTAAAGTAGGGTTGAGTAACTTCGTGTTGGGGTAACTAGCTACTAATTCTGTTTGAGTAGCGATCGCCACTTGATTTCTAGCATAACCAGGGATTTTTTCCGCATCTTGATATATTTCTGGTAATTTACTCAGCAAGTCTGGTGGAGCATCAATAGCTATTGCCAAACCATTGACTAAAGCAACTAAAGCATCGCCGCGGATAATTCTGTCATTGGGGCGGAAATTCCCGTCGGGATAACCAATAATAAATCCGCTTTCGTAAGCTTTTTTAATACCACTCACAGCCCAATGATTAGCCGGGACATCAGCAAAGGGGACATAACGACGCTTTGCTGATACTGTAAATACTGCGGCAATTATAGCAGCAAACTCCGCACGAGTCACTGGGCTATCTGGTCGGAAACTGCCATCAGGATAGCCATTTAAAATTCGACGCACCGCTAATTCTTGGATGAATAAGCCGGCCCAATGATTTTGAACATCCGGGAAACGAGTAGAATTAGATATCATGACCGATATTAACTAACTTGGCTTCATTCTTACACTATTTGTTAATTTAACAACAGCAGACCCATAGCCACTGTGATAGTGTATAAATTTTAATAATTTAAGTGACTTCTGTGTATTTTTGAGGATAAAAGTATGATGAACGCGGGATTCTGAATTCACTAGCTTAGATATGAATTTAAACAATTAGCCTACCATTGAAAAAGTGCGAAAACCTATAGTTTACACGTTATTTTTACTTGGTTTATTGAGCGTTATAGCATTTGCTTATATCTGTAATTATCTCTCTGAACAAAAGCCTATAGTTAGGTGTCAGCAATGGGTATTTCAGGAGGAAGGAGATCATAAATACTACGCACATCCTGATACATTAGTGGTTCAACCCTGGCGTGGACGACATCATGTCTATGCTATATTTTTAGTTCCCGCAGGATACGAACATGATGGATTGTTCACCTTAACAATACCTGGTTCTTCTACTCACTGTGGACGTTCTCAGAAGATTGGCAAGGTTGTATCTGGAGTTGATGACACTAATGATTACAATCGGGTGAGGGGATTTTTAAACACTCGAATTGCAGTACAATTTATTCTTCAAGGTAAGTTCAGTCAGTTAAGGGAACCGAAAAATTGGAGTTTGGGTTATTTTCAAAGTAAAGAGGCGTAAAGGTCAGCAGAGGCTATATGTCCATGACTTGGCGATAATGGGTTTGTATTTCTGCTACGGTTGGAGATTTGCGCTTTGTTTCCCACTGACTAACTTTAAATAATTCTTGCTGTAAATCATCTACTTTAATGGTGTTAACTTGACCATTGCTAACAATTTGCTTTCCATTTACCCAAGCACTATGGACAACATTGATAGGACGACCTAATACTAATAAGCCAATGGGATCTGTTCGGGGTAGTAATGATAGACTGGTGAGATCATACATGACTAAATCGGCTTGTTTCCCTAGGGTGAGGGAACCAAGTTTGTCAGCTACATTCAGCCCTTTTGCGCCTCCTAGGGAGGCCATTTCTACAGATTTTCTGGGTGTGATCCAGTTGTGATAGTCTGGGTCTGTAGTGTTGTGTAAGATGGAACCGATTTTGATGGCTTCTAGTAAGTCTTGGGAATCATTACTGGAAGCACCATCACAACCAAAGGAAACATTTACCCCGGCTTGGAGATATTTTAAAATAGGGGCGATACCACTGCCTAAACGGAGGTTACTCAAGGGGTTATGCACAACTGTACATTGAGTTTGGGCGAGGATGGTGATATCGTTATTGTTTAACCAAACACAATGAGCCAAGGATGTGCGATCGCTTAAATATCCGATGCGTTGTAGATGCTGGACTGCGGTACAACCGTATTTTTCCTGGGCGAGTTTTTCCTGTGCTTTAGTTTCTAGTAAATGAGAGTGACGACAAAGATGATGGCGATCGCTTAACTCAATACATCCTATAAATAAACTATCGCTGCACAATTGTATCCCCGTTGGTGCCACCACAATACTTATACCTGCTTCAGGACGGTGAAATTGTCTGACTGCTTCCTCTATAATTTCCAAGGTAGCCGCAGTTGAGCGAAAATACGGTGCATGGTTTTGATTTGACTCTCCCCCCGGTATACCCGCAGTGAGGGACTGATCTTGAATCAGGGGTGCGATAAAAGCACGTATTCCCACTTCTTCATAAGCACGAACCGCAGCAGCGATAGTTTCTAACTCCTGTCCAGGAGTTAACACCAAATGGTCTACCACACTAGTACCACCGGAAAGTAAAGTTTCCACAGCGGTTCCCAAAGCACTCAGATAAACTTTTTCTAAATCCAGAGGCGCAAAGTCATATAATTCCCCTAACCATAATTCTAAAGGCAACATGGACATAATACCCCGTTGCCACATTTCCGATGAGTGGGTATGGGCGTTAAAGAAACCAGGGAGTAAAAGCTTATTACTACCATCAATGGTATTACCAACCACATCTAAATCCGGTGCTATGGCGGCTATCTTACCATCTATTACTTGTACATCTAGGGTGAGATAAGCATTGTCAGTAGCAATTAAAACATTCTGAATGGTAAAATTCACGATTTTAACCTTGTTGGTGGTTGACGGTTGACGGTTGACTGTTGACTGTTGACTGTTGACGGTTGATGGGTCGGAAGCTAAGAGAATGTTTGTCAAGTCATGATTAGTGTATTAACTATTGTTTGACCCCACCCTAACCCTCTATGTTTTGATAGGTTATTTGAAAGGAAAATGATAAATTTGTCTAGTCACTGGTTGAGATTGCAGAATAGTTAAGTATCAACCATTAAGTATAAACTATCTTCTTAGTCCTATGCTGCCCTCAGTATTCAAAACTTGCATTCCCAGAGAAGAAATCTTAGCAGGGGAACTTTCTCCAGAATTACAGCAATTTCCAGGTAATTGAACCACAAAATGCGGTAAGGTGTGAAAGAAGTGATTATTAGATTCGATGCCAGTTATCGTACTCAGGTGATTTCCGTCGTCGTGTGATTATAGCTTGGGAAGCAAAGGAAGGCTCTCAACGTCAGTTGGCTGAAAGATTTAAGGTCAGCTTGTCTTTTGTGCGAAATCTGTTGCGTCATTGTCGTCAAAATGGAAAAATTGAGGCGAAACCACGTGGAGGATACCAACAACCAACAATTCAAAACGAGCAATTGAGGATCATTCAATCTTTGGTGGAGGAGAAAAATGATTTGTTGCTCAGAGAATTATGCGATCGCTATCAAGAAAAAACGGTTCTTCTGTTACTTTTATGGATAATCAATAGTAAAATGCCAGTTTAATAAACTGCGTAATCTAAAATTACTGAAATTACGGAAGCCATATCCAAGTCTTTTAATTAACTTGAGTTTATTATTAATTCCTTCTACAGTAC
>NZ_JANQDF010000082.1:0-7012 GCF_029891675.1 Anabaenopsis tanganyikae CS-531 | reverse complement strand
TTATCCGGACAATGGTCTTTTAAGGGGCTATTTTTCTTACTAAGAATACAGACTTTGTACTGTTTTTCTCCCTTGTCACCTAGTCCACCTTGTCCACCTTGTCTTGTCCTTTTAAGGGGAGGGGACTGGATTTGATTGTTTCGGTTCCCCATTCCCTGTTTGGTGTGTTCGGTGTGTTCGGTGTGTTCCCTGAAACTAAACAACTTTGTACCTCACGAGCATGGTAAATGCTATATCAATCAAATTTACGAAAAAAATGCCATTGACCCTAAAAAAAATCTGATTACTGTTATAAGTAGTGCCTAGGTCAGAAATTCAGGAGGTATTTACAATGATCATGATGATGACTGAAACCATGACTACTCAAATGCAAAACTGCATCAACGCCTGCATGGAATGTCACAAAATCTGCCTGGAAACCATGACTCACTGTATGAGCAAAGATGGTAAGCAAATCAACAAGGGCATTATGAGTATGGTGCGGGACTGCTCAGAAATGTGTATGATGTGCATGAATATGATGATGGGCGGTTCGGAATTCATGGGGCGCACTTGTATGCTTTGCGCCGAAATGTGCGATCGCGTTGCTACAGCTTGCGAACAGATGAGCCAAGATCAAAAGATGATGCAATGCGCCGCCTCTTGTCGTCGCTGTGCAGCAGCTTGTAGATCCATGGAAATGATGCCCGCCTAACTATAGCACCTAGATATACCTAGATATAATTGAGGTCTTTTGACCTAATTTATTGAAAAAACGAGAGATGTAGACAACGTTTACATCTCTCGTTCGTCAATCCGACTAAAAAAATCTAGACAGCAGAGAAGTAAACTTTAGACTTCACAGGGTCAGGATTCATAGTTTTATCACCAGGTTGCCAACCAGCGGGGCAAACTTCATCAGGGTGAGACTGAACATACTGGAGTGCTTTTAATGTCCGCAGGGTTTCATCAACACTGCGACCAAAAGCCAAGTTATTAATGGTAGAGTGCTGGAGTACACCATCTTTATCGATGATAAACAGACCACGCAAAGCAATACCTGCTGCTGGGTCAAGGACGTTGTAAGCGGCGCTAATTTCTTTCTTAATGTCGGAAACTAGGGGATAATTGAGGTCACCCACACCACCAGCCTTGCGGTCAGTTTGAATCCAGGCTAGGTGAGAGAACTCGCTATCCACGGACACACCGAGGACTTCAGTGTTAATTTGCTTAAATTCTTCGTAGCGATCGCTGAAGGCTGTGATTTCAGTGGGGCAAACAAAGGTAAAGTCTAGGGGGTAGAAAAACAGAACGACATACTTACCACGATAGTCGGAGAGTTTAATTGTTTTAAATTCTTGATCTACCACAGCAGTTGCTGTAAATTCAGGAGCCTGTTGACCAACACGGAGGCATCCTTCTGTTGCGTAAGTGAGGGACATGAAGCCAATTCTCCTTAGACTGATATACGTAAAAGAGCGTTGAAACTCGGGTCAGTTCACACTTACCCGTCTAAAATTTAATTACAAACTGTTACGACTATATCATAGTCATAACGATTTTGAGTAAAAAATGCCTGATTTAGACACAAGAGAATGGTTACTAACTAATGGCTTGGGGAGTTTTGCCAGTGGGACAATTTCAGATGTTCGCACCCGCACTTATCATGGTTGGCTATTTGCCGCCACTAATCCCCCCTGTGGGCGTACGCTGTTGTTTTCCCACCTGGAAGCCAGTTTAGAAGTTTCAGGAAAGGTGATTTCACTAGGGACAAACTGCTGGGGTAATGATGAAATTGCCCCCCAGGGTTACAAGTTGCTGCACTATTTTGATATTAACCCAGTTCCCCAATGGATTTGGAGAAAAGACAATTGGCAACTCAGTAGAGAGTTAATTATGCCCCATGTTTTAGGGGATTTTTGTAAAAATCAGTTGTTAGTTAAGTATGTTTATCAGGGACACAGTACAGTAAATTTACGGTTACGGCTGCTGATAGGCGATCGGGATTTTCACCACCAACAAAAAGGTCATCCTGGCTTAGAGTTTTCACAATTACTGGGTAAAAATCAAGTTTGTCTCCAAGCCATATTTCCGGGGGGATTCGGTACACCATGGTATTTGCGCTGGAGTCGGGGGGAATATCAGGCTAATGCGGTTTGGTATTGGAATTATTTATTACCAGAAGAGAAAAAACGAGGATTAGGCGATCGCGAAGACCTCTACAGCCCTGGCTACTTAACAGTTAAACTAGAACCGGGAGATGCCATTGTTCTAGAAGCACAGATGGGTTTTCCTGACCCACAGCTAGGTCTACTCACCCCAGAAATTTTTACCGCTGCGGTGGAAGCAGAACAAAAAAGACTATCCCAAATTTTTGGCTGGGTAACCCATAAATCCTCCTCATCCCCGATTTGGCAAAAATTATTAAAAGCCAGCGATCAATTTATTGTTCATCGAGCTTCCATTGCTGGACCCACGGTGATTGCTGGTTACCACTGGTTTAATGACTGGGGACGTGACACCTTGATTGCTATACCTGGTTTAGCTTTAGTCACCGGGCGCTTTGAACTAGCTAAAGGACTATTACAAACCTTTGGGCGTTACTGTCGTCACGGTCTGATACCTAATGTTTTTCCTGATGTTGATGGTGAACCCTCTTATAACAGTATTGATGCGGCTTTATGGTGGATTGAAACTTTAGGGCTATATTTAGAAGCTACCGAAGATTGGGAGTTTTTGGCGGCTCAGTTTCCCATTGTGCAACAAATTCATAAAGCTTTTATGGGTGGGACTCATTATAATATCCAAGTTGATGCTACTGATGGCTTAGTGAGTTGGGATGTCCCCGGTATGGCTCTTACCTGGATGGATGTGGTAATTGACGGAGAAGCTATTACCCCCCGCAATGGTAAAGCAGTAGAAATCAATGCTCTGTGGTATTCTGCTTTATGTTGGATGAGTAAATGGGCGCAACGCTTAGGGGAAATGCAGTTAGGGGATTGCACCCGCTTGGTAAAGCAAGCCCTGCGTTATGGTCAGCAAGCGGAACAAGTAAAAATTTCTCTACAAAAGTTTTGGAATCCATTAGGTTATTTATACGACACTATAGAATTAGATGACCGCCGTAATGCCCAGATTCGCCCTAATGCAGTGATAGCATTGTCCTTGCATCATTGCGGCTTTTCACTACAGCAGAGCCAGGCTGTAGTTGATTTAGCCACCGTGCGTTTACTTACTCCCTATGGATTGCGGAGTCTAGATACATCTGACGCTGCTTATATCGGTAAATATATTGGAGATTCCCTACAGCGCGATCGCTCCTACCACCAGGGTACTGTTTGGGCTTGGTTGATTGGTCCGTTTACTCGGGCTTGGGAGCGTTCTTACCCCCAAGTACCTTTACCTTTTGATTGGCAACCATTACTTGATCATTTCCTTTGTGATGGTTGTATACAATCGATTTCAGAAATTTTTGATGGGGATTTTCCCCATACTCCTAAAGGTGCGATCGCTCAAGCTTGGTCAGTTGCGGAAGTCATTAGACATTTTCCACCAGGGTTGTATAATAGCACACGGTTGACGGTTGATGGGTGATGGGTGATGGGTCAGGGTTTAAGAGCTACGACCACCGGGAGCCAGGGGTTAGAAACCCCTGTCTAATAGCTAAAGTCGGATAAATCCGACTGGGTGTTGAATATAAGATTATAAATAGGGTTAACAATCATTGCCTAGAGTATTATATGTAACTCACAAGTCCACTTTTAGTGGACTTTAGCTATTAGACGCTTAATTTATTCCCCGGCTAATTGTTGATGGTCACACCTCTTCCCAGTCAACAGTCAACAGTCAACCGTCAACAGTCAACCGTCAACAGTCAACGGTTCGACTCCGCTCACCGACCACCGTCAACAGTCAACCGTCAACAGTCAACCGTCAACGGTTCGACTCCGCTCACCGACCACCGTCAACAAATCCAAACCTAACCCCGAATTACTGTAATATTTCTCCCTTGGGGACTTAGGGCTATTTCCGTGGTGGTGCGATCGCTGATGGGGGGTAAGTCGGGGCGACGGTCAAATATTACTAACCATCCTGTATCTAAATTTAATCCTGATAAATATTTATCTAACTGTATCAATCCTTGGGGTAAGGGGTCGGGTTTACCCTGTTTCCATACCTTTAATTCCATCCCTAAGACTACATCCCCATACCTTAAACATATATCCATCCTCCCGGAGCCTATGGCGTATTCCCGTTCTAGGCTACCACCACCATTAACTACCCGGTGTAAAAATGCCATTAATACTAAGTGGGGCGCAATTTCTGGGTAAGGGGTACTTTTAAATAATGGTTCCCCGTGTTGTCGCCAAAAGTCTAAGAATAAGCCTAATAATTTTTCTGGGATTAATTCACCACTAGCACTCAACCATTCAGGTTAAATCACTCCTAGGGACATAATGGGGGTATAGGCTAAAACTTTAGGCAAAACCTCTCTGTATATGGGGTTGGCAATTTCTAAACCTCTAATGGGATGATAGCGACACAATCCTAAATCTAGGAGAAAACGAATATCATCATTAGGCACATCTGGTAATTCTTCCCCGGCTAACATGGGTTGAATAATTGCTTTTACTCTATCTTCTCGCAGTCGCTCGGCGAGACTATCTAGATGGGTGTCTTGCCTTTGAATTAGTATATCCTTAGCTTGATTGATTAAGTCTATAGTGATGGGGATATTTACATCTTCTGCTAGGTATTCTGTAACTTCCTTAGCTAAAGCATTGACTAACCAAGGTTGACCCTGGGTTAAATAGTAGGCGTGGTTAATGGCTTCGGGGGTAAAGATTTGCCCGGTGGCTTGGGTGTGTTGTGCGTATAGATTATTTACATCTTTTAAGGTGAAATTACTTAAGGATAGTAAGACGGCGGTGTACTGACCACTGGCTGTTAACTGCTGTGCAAGGGTCAACATGGCAGTAGTTTTACCGGTTTGTCTGGGTGCATGGATGACAAAGTAATTGCGCTGGGCAATCAGGCGTTTTAACTCTGGTAGGCGTTCGGTGGTGGGTAGGGTGTAGTGTATATCCGGTTGACAGGGGCCAGCAGTGTTAAACCATTTAGTCATAAAAGTTTAGGTATAGCTTGATTTGATTATAGATGACTGTTGACTGTTGACGGTGGTCGGTTGACGGGTCAGATCGCCTTGATTGCGAGGTGTGATCGCCTTTAGCAGCGCTTCGCAGATGATCTGATGAGGTTTAACCCCACCCCCAACCCCTTCCCTTACAAAGGGAGGGGGGTATATGGAATGGCGAACTGCTTGCAGCAGCGCTTCGCGATCGCATCCGGTCAAGATAACCAAATACATGATCTTCGAGTCACACAGATCCCCGACTTCTGGACAAGTTATATGAGATGATGCCAATTATCTAAGAAGTCGGGGATCTTACTCACCTAGGTGCGATCTGCTTGCAGCAGCACTGGGGCGATCGCACCGTGAAGATGATCTGATTAGGTCTGACCCCACCCCCAACCCCTCCCCTTACAAAGGGAGGGGGGTATATGGAATGGCGATCTGCTTGGTCAGTTGCGGATGTAATTAGACATTTTTCACAAGGCTGGTATAATAGCACTAGGTAGAATTTTAGTCAATATTTTTTGCTAAAAATCAGGTAATACACATGGCTTATAGTGATTTCACCTTGAGTAAGTTTAAAAAGGATTTTAATATTCATATTCATGAAGAAATGGATTTATTTATCAATGTTGAACCTATACAAATCAGTGAAAAGCTCAAATCTACTTTGGAAGAAACTACAGAATTAGCATTAGCAATTAATACGGAAAAAGCCAGATCAGAAATGATTATTACGCCGATTTTACTGGAGGTAAGACGTAGGTGTAATTACGAAATTAGTTTATTTTCGGGAACTGATTTTAATCTAGATTTTAAAAAGGGATTAAACGGTTATTGTGATTTTATCATCAGTCGTTCTCAGGAACAGTTAACAATTAATGCACCTGTGATGATCATTGTTGAAGCTAAGAATGAAAACATTAAAGCTGGTTTAGGACAATGTGCAGCGGCAATGTTTGCAGCACAGTTGTTTAATGAACAAGAAGGTAATGATATTAAAACTATTTATGGTGCGGTGACCACTGGGGATATTTGGAAGTTTTTAAAGTTGCAAGGGACAAATATATTTATTGATTTGAATAATTATTATATTAAAGAGTCAGATAAAATTTTAGGTATTTTGTGTTACGGAATTAATAATTGATAAATTGTTGGTGATTTAGAGGATGTTTATCAAGTCATAATTACTGTATCGAATATTGTTTTACCCCACCCTCACCACTTAGAGGTTGTTTCAAAAGTTTTTTATTGTCATCAATGACACTGATTGATCCCCCCAACCCCCCTTAAAAAGGGGGGCTAAATTCTTTAAATTCCTCCTTGAAAAGGGTGATTTAGGGGTATCTGAAAATATTTGATACATCATGAGAGACTTTTAAAACATCCTCTTACTTTCAGGTATCTTTGCTGCTACAGTGAGTTTAAAAGTTTAATTGTTTCTTGATAAGCAGCGGTATCACCTTGAATGCGGAATAATTGTGCTGCTCTTTGGAAGTTTTCCCTGGCTTTGTTGATATCTCCTAGTTGACTGTAAATACGACCGCGATTGTTGTAAGCATTAGCATGATTAGAATTAAGTTTAATAGCTTCGGTGTAATGAGCCAGAGCTAAATCCCATTTCTGCTGGTTATAGTAAACATTACCGCGACCGTAGTAAGCATCAGCATAATTAGGATTAAGTTTAATAGCTTCGGTGTAATGAGCCAGAGCTAAATCCCATTTATGCTGGTTATAGTAAACACTACCGCGATTGATGTAAGCTTGAGCATAATTAGGATTAAGTTTAATAGCTTGGGTGTAATCAGCCAGAGCTAAATCCCATTTATGCTGGTTATAGTAAACATCACCGCGATTGATGTAAGCTTGAGCATAATTAGGATTAAGTTTAATAGCTTG